>JAUSEJ010000936.1 GCA_030650265.1 Dehalococcoidia bacterium
GAGGCCGCCTAGAGGCAAAACCAACGCTCGGGGGAGCCGTATTTTCAGAGTAGGAGCAATCTCTTCTTTATGGCATCAATTGCGCCCCCAACCCTGACTTGGCCTTTGCCCCATACTCCCACGCTCTCGGTCCAGCCAGTCAAAACATCGGTGGCATTGAGCGTGTTGATGTAGAAACCCCCTGTGCTCTCACCACAATGGGCCACGAGGTCTATCTCCAGAAATCCTGCCTTATGTTCATTCCAGTCGGCAAAGGTACGCACCGGTATCAACTCCTTCAGCAACGTTCCCGGCTTAGTAGTGCTCAGCCCTCGCCTTACCTGTACTCTTCGATAGGGACGTATCATACGGTCCATGGTGGAACTGCTCATAGAGCGAAGCTCCACTTCGGCTTCGGAATCTATTACCAACTCACCATGGCGCCTCAAGGCCTCGATGAGCCGAGGCATGAATGGCCGCAATCTCTTCGAGCATATCCAATCGGCACTCTCCCAAGCTATCCTCAAGGCGGATACCGCCGAAGGTGAATAAATATGGGGACGACCTTGTCTATGTTCACCACTTCGGTTACGGTCCCCTTTGGGAATTGCTCCCAAAAGCCGCACAGCTGATTTCCGATGATAGCCAGTTGTCATCACAAATTCATTGAGAATCCCCCGTCGTTCCGCTCGACCGGCCTTCTTGTATCGCTGCCTAATTGCCGATGCAAATTCGTGTACGCTGCTTCTTGACATACTTTCCACCGCAGTCTCCTTCGGTAACAGTAGTTATGATGCAACGATACGCCTTTCGGTAACACTTATTATGATGCAATTCGGGCCATTTCCTTAACGCGTCGGTTGCGCTATAATAGCGGGAGCAACTGTCGGCAGGCTAAGGTGTTAGCTTGTATGGTCGTTATCACGCTAGCCCGGCAGCGGCGCCGTCGGTGCTCCGGCAAGTTTTGGAGTGAGGTTAAAGCATGGATAGAGTGAACGTTCTCGTTCTGGCGCAAAACGTCAGAGATTCAGACCTCGCGGTAATCGCCGCCATCGATCCGAGAGTTAACCTGCTGGATGGTCGGAGCATCTTCGACGCCGAATATGCTCGGACCTGGCCGCCAGAAACTATCAGACGATTGCTCGGCGCTTTCAGTGCGGGCGAGGGCGACGAGGGGCAACCCAGGGCCTTGCAGGCGGAGAGGGACGACCTGCTGGGCCAAACGGACGTCATTATTATGAGTATCCCCTATCCCACTACGCTGGTGAGCAGGGCGCCCCGTCTCAAGTGGGTCCATCAGACGCCGGCTGGCGCTTCGAATCTGCGGTTCGGTGATATCTGGGGAAGCCCGGTGCCGGTGACGACGTCCCGCGGCTGGACTAATAGCACAGCCCACGCGGAGTGGGTGATAGGGGCCATGTTGATTTTTGCCAAAGATTTCCCGCAATCCTTCAAGGACAGGCAAGGCGGCGTTCCCGAAAGAAGGCACTACCGGCCTCGCTTGCTGGTGGGGAAGACCGTAGGCATTGTCGGTCTTGGTGGCATTGGCAAAGAGGTTGCCAGGTTGGCCAGAGCGCTGGGATTGCGGGCCATCGCCACCAAACGCTCGGTTTCTGGCCGTATTCTCGACGCCGAAGGTGTGGATGAGCTTTTTCCGCCGGCAGAACTGCACCAGCTTCTCGCTCAGAGCGATTTCGTGGTCATCTCGACGCAGTGGACGCCCGAAACCGAGAAGCTGATTGGCAGGGAAGAGCTGAAAGCAATGAAACGAACCGGCTATCTGATCAACGTGGCTCGCGGCGAAATCGTGGATGAGGCGGCGCTCTGCGAGGCCCTGCGCGAGGGAACGATCGCCGGAGCAGCCCTCGATGTGCGGGAGGGTGAGAATCTCAGGCCGCCCAGTGAGACTCTCCTTACCTCGCCCAATCTGATTTACACTCCTCACATTTCGGGGGGAACGGATGTCCGCACTCACCGCGGTATCGAGCTCTTCTGCCAAAACCTGGCCAGGTTCCTCGCGCGGCAGGAGTTGGTGAACCTGGTGGATTGGGAGAGAGGGTACTAACACGAGCCTCACACGGGCGGTCCATGTGGGAAATGCTATTGGGAAATCCTTGACTTCTTACGCGACGGCAGTATAATGGCCACAATTTGGCCGTTCGCCAGTGCGGCTGAGTGTGAAACAGAAGAACAGAAGCTTTGGCCGGCTTATTGGCCAAGAAGGGGGAACAAGCGACCGAGCCACATGCTTCGGACCATCGCGTCATCGTCGAGATTCGCTTCAGCAGGCGGCTGGCCTTTGGGATGTTGGCGGTCATGGTCGCGGGCGTCGGGCTTTTCTGGGGTTCTACTGCTCTGGCCCGGCTGGGCGAGGCCATTCTTTCTCCTTCGCCGGCCATGACCGCTTCTACGGTTGTGTCGTATCAGGGGAAGGTGTCCGTGGGGAGCACACCATTCAATGGTACGGGCTAATGCAAGTTTGCCGTTGTCGGTCCACAGGGGACCACGGCCTACTGGTCGAACGATGGAATCGGCCTGGTCACCGCTCCTTTTACGCCGACCAACGCCGTCGCTTTGAGCGTAAGCAACGGTCTGTTCGACGTTCTCCTTGGCGATACCTCTCAGGCGAATATGACGCAGCCCCTTGAGCCCGATGTGTTCTCGGCGCCAGACCGGCTGCTACGGGTCTGGTTTAGCGACGGCGCGAGCGGCTACCAGCGGCTTTCTCCCGATATCACCGTGGCTTCTGCCCCTGATGCCCTGAGCGCCGAGTTTGCCCGGACGACGACGAATCTGGAGATGATAGCTCTGCTGAAGTGGTATACGGCCTACAGCAGCACCCTGAGTGACTTCCAGGTTGCCCCTAACCCCCGAGGCGTGGCCTTTGACGGCGCCAACATGTGGGTGACGAACTGGTACAGCAATACAATGAGCAAGCGATAGGAGGAGGCTGTGAAACGCATAGCGTTCGTCATATTGCTCTTGATCCTTGTGAGCCATGCGCCAGGCCGCATGGAGGAAAGCTCGTCTTCGTCCTACGGCGTGTCGTCGGCGGTTCTGGCCGCGGGCGGAGAAGCGACATCCTCGGCCAGCCTCTGTAGGGTAGGGCATCGTCCGCGACCTACACCGTGGGCAGCGGCGTTTGGTCCGGATCGAGTCACTCTTCCGGGTGTTCTTGCCAGTGGTCATGAAGAACCATTCATTGAATGGTGCGACGCTAGTCAACAAGGGATGAAAACATGCGTTGGCTGACCATCATGGCGATTGTCTGTGTTCTGGTTATCTCCGGCTGTTCTTCGTTGACGAACGGCGCTGCAAGCGGGAATTCTGCCCAGGGTGGCGCATCCGACCCTAAGTCGTCGGTTATGGTCGACGCAGTTTAGGTGACGGTCGACGGTAAACCGCTCGACATCTCCGGCGATCTGAAAGTGGTGCGCGAGAGTGCCAGCGGGAATAGACTTCTCTATGTTGGTAGAAACGCCAATCCATCCGCGCTTGCGGGCGAGAACGGCGTGCTGCTGCAACTACAAACTGCGCCGGGCAAGGACGGCTTCTCGACTAACGATGTTGCGGTCGTTACCTTAACTGTCTGGAAGGGTGTCGACTTCTACTATGTCTCCGTGGGGGCGATACCTTGCCAGCCAGTAAAGGGACTTGCTCTGTCGGAGGCCTCCGGGAAGCTGTCGGGGTCGTTCGAGGCGGACTTGAACGGGACGCTGGGCAAGCTACGGTGACGGGTGGACTTCGGTGTAGCGTTGCCCAAATAGGCCCGGCGACGACGGTGATCGGCCATATTCTCTAATCAGGCGGCGCCTGGCGCCATTTTCCCCTTGACGCGAATGACTCCTGCTGGTATATTGACCAAGGTCCAGGAATCGGTGTCTCCCAAGGGAGTTTTTTGTGCAGATCTATACCGTGGGTCAGGTGGCGCGTTACCTAAAGGACCTCCTGACCAACGATCCAGCCCTCGTCGACCTCTGGTTGACAGGAGAGCTTTCAAACGTTTCACAATCGCCGGCGGGGCACGTCTTCTTCACGTTGAAGGATCGGGACTGCCAGCTTAAGTGCGTTATGTTTCGTCGACCAGGCCGCTTCTTTCCGGCTGCCAATGGCGACGCCGTGGTAACCCACGGGCATATCGCCTTGTATGAGGCAGGCGGAACTTTGCAGTTCTATGCCGACCTGATCCAACCAGAGGGCGTCGGGCTTCTCCACTTGCAGTTCGAACAATTGCGGGCTAAGCTAGAGGCGGAAGGACTGTTCGAGGCAGCGCGCAAACGTCGACTACCGCTGTTTCCCAAACGAATTGGCGTAGTAACATCCCCGACTGGCGCCGTCATTCGCGATATCCAAAACGTCGTCGGGCGTCGTTATCCCCTGGCTGAGTTGGTCATTGCGCCGACGCCGGTGCAGGGTGATGACGCGGTTGCGGGCATAGAGAGCGCCATCGAGGCGCTGGTTCAGTTGGGAAACATCGACGTCATTATCGTGGCACGCGGCGGCGGCTCGGTCGAAGATCTTCAGGCTTTCAACGACGAGAGGGTGGCGCGGGCCATTTTCGGTTGTCCGATTCCCGTCGTAAGTGGCGTGGGCCATGAGACAGACTATACGATCGTCGATTACGTCGCTGACCTTCGGGCCCCAACCCCATCGGCAGCGGCGGAGTTGGCAGTACCAGACAGTATGGATCTCAAGTATCAGGTCGAGGCAAGGCAGCGACATATCGTGGCGGCGATGTCGGACCTGTTGATTAGACGCCAGAATGCGATGAAGGCTGCTCTGGCCACCTTGCGGCGTTTCGCCCCGGACCTTGCCAATCAACGGCTGCGAGTCGACGACCTGGTCCGGCGAATGGCGGCGAAGGTGGATAACAATCTGATGATGGAAAAGGAAAGGGTGAACAGCCGCGTCCTTCAGTTGACGTCGTTGAGCCCGCTGCTTACTCTCTCCCGGGGCTATGCCGTGGTCAGACGTAAGGATCAGGGTGGGATCGTTCGCAGTGTGGAGGAGGTCAAAAGGGGCGATAATCTGGAAGTGAGGGTCAGCGACGGTTCTTTCGAAGTCTCGGTGAGGTGAGGAAAATGGATATTCAGCCCAAGATTTCCTTTGAGGATAACTTTGTGGCGCTCGAACACCTGGTGGAGGCGCTGGAAAAGGGCGGCCTTGCCCTGGAGGAAGCGATCGTCCTTTACGATCGAGGCATGCGTTTGGCCAAAGAGTGCAACGATCAACTCGAGGCGGCCGAACTGAAGGTCACTCAGCTTCGGGCCGGCTTTGGCGGCGCCGAAAATTCTTAATAGAAAGGCTGAATGGATAGTTTACTTAGTAACCGATTGCTAATTATACCTCTCATCGCCTGGTTCACATCGCAAGTGTTCAAAGTCGTGATTGGTTTTGCCATAGAGAAAAGGCTCGATTTGAGCATCGTGATTTATCCTGGGGGAATGCCGAGTTCTCACGCGGCAATTGTGACCTCCCTTGCCGTGGCCGTTGGCAAGATTGGCGGTTTTGATTCACCTCTTTTTTCCGTTGCTGCGGTCATTGCTGCCGTCGTGATGTACGATGCGGCCGGCGTACGGCGCGCGGTGGGAATACAGGCTGGCGTTCTGAACCGTTTGCTCGATGAGTACTTCAAGACCCACAATTTCAGCGAGAAGCGTCTACGCGAGTTGGTCGGTCATACGCCGCTTCAGGTCTTTGCCGGAGCAGCCTGGGGATTCATCGTTGCCTGGCTGGGAGCGTGAATCGAGTGTACGAGGTTACTACCAGGCTGACTGATACATGTAAGCTTGTCGAGGCGCTAATCGGCACGTCCCCGGTGAAAGATCTTTGGCAGGTCCGGGACGGGGGGATGCCGGTCTTCGTCCACACCGTCGACGTTACTCTTCTGGCCATAGAGAACATTTCTGATTGGCAGTTGCGCTACGGTTCCCTGGACCTCGCGGCTGTTACCCTTGGTAGCTTGCTCCACGATCTGACCAAGGCAACCTGCCGGGCCCATCGCCAGTTCACCCATAGTTGGGTTATGTGCAATCAGCCGGATATCGCCGTGAAGGAGGCGATGGATGCCCTGGACGCCGTGCAATTATCTACGGGTCTGCCCATTGATTTTCAGTTGGCGGACCACGTGTCGCATATCGTGGCATCCCACCACGGCCAATGGGGAAAGGTCAATCCGGCGACGCCCGAGGCGGCCCTCGTCCACTGGTGTGACATCTACTCTTCGCAGCACCATCGATTGACCCCCGTCGACGCCAACGACGTCCTGCCATTGCTAGCGGATGGTTTGACGAAGACCAAGGCAGCGAGGTTTCTGGGCATCAGTGTCTCGACGGTGAATAGCAGGCTTTCCGAATCTTGCGCCGTGGAGGGGCTTTGCTCTTTCGACGACCTTGTCTCCTTGTGGACGTCTCGCGGGTGGGTGCGTTCCGGCTCGCCGGAGAGAATAGCCCAACTTAGGAGAGCGCGGTGGCTGATGGAGGAAGCGGTGAACGCTTCTCAATTGATTTCGAGTGCCCTGTTAGCGCTAGAGAGTGTGGCGAGTGGATATAATAAGAGTTGACCTTCATCTCCATACATTTCACTCGCCGGATAGCGCCAATTTGCCGGCGGCGATCGTGCGCACTTGCCTCCGGCGGGGCCTCGGTTGCATTGCCGTAACCGACCATAACAGGCTTGGCGGAGCCCTCGAGATAAAGGCGCTGGCCCCCTTTCCGGTTATCATCGCCGAAGAGGTAAAGACAACCGAAGGAGAGATCATCGGACTGTTCTTGAAGGAGGAGATCAGTCGTGGGCTCTCACCGGAGGAAACGGCAAAGCAGATTCGCTCCCAGGGCGCCCTGGTTATGATACCGCATCCCTTCGATCGCCTCAGGACGTCATGCCTTGGCGAGCCTGCGCTGTTACGCCTCGTGGCTGCCTCACTTGTCGACATTATCGAGGTTTTCAACTCGCGTACCTCGTTGTTAGCTGATTCGCGGCGAGCACGCCAGTTCGCTGAGAAGCACCGTCTACTAATGGGGGGCGGGAGTGATGCGCATTCTCTGAGGGAAATTGGCCAGACATACGTGGAGATGGCGCCCTTCGAGGACGAGAAAAGCTTCCTTCGCTCTCTTGCCAGTGGTCGGGTAGTTGGCAGAAGGAGCAACCCTTCAGTGCATCTTAGCAGCATGCTGGCCAGAATGCAGAAGCGGTTGAACCGTCCACGCTCAGACAAATAGACCGGCGCTTAGTTGTTTATTCTACGGCGTGGTCGACGATGCTTGCTGTGACGTCGGCAGCGGGCAAAGATGGCACAAGCGTATCGATGATCACCGGCGTATCCGGGGTTGACTCCAGCCAGTTCGGACCGCGCCCATCAACGAAAACGGCGGCGAGAACCTGGTCCATGTTAGTGACCCAGATGAACTCCATCTGATCCCTGATCTTCTTGGGAATCTCCGTCAGATCCCGTTTGTTCTCCTCCGGCGCGATGATGGTCTTGATCCCTGCCCGGTGGGCGGCAAGAGCCTTCTCCTTGAGGCCTCCAATTGGTAGTACCCTGCCTCTCAGGGTGATCTCACCGGTCATGGCGAGATCGTTGCGAACCGGTCGTTTGGTTACGGCAGAGATCAGGGCAACGGCCATGGTGATGCCGGCAGAGGGCCCATCCTTGGGGATAGCGCCTTCTGGCAGGTGGATGTGGAGGTCCAGTTTGTCCTGAAAGTCCCTCTCGATGTGGAGCATGTCGGCCCTCGAGCGGGCGTAGGATAAAGCGGCGCGCGCTGATTCCTGCATCACATCGCCCAGGCGACCGGTGATCGTCAGGTTACCGCGCCCGTGCATGATTGCGACCTCGACTGGAAGTATCTCGCCGCCATGTTCGGTCCAGGCAAGGCCAGTGGCCACGCCAATCTCACTCTCCTCAATGGCGCCCCGATGTCGATGCTTTGGTGGGCCGAGGTAATCGGACAGGCTCTTTGGCGTCACTTTCGGTTTCGCGCTCCCGTCTTTGACCACCTTATGCGCTGCTTTGCGACAGACAGCCGCAATTGCTCTCTCGAGGTTACGCACGCCGGCCTCGCGGGTATACAGCCTGATGAGGCTGCGCATGACGGCATCAGACAGTTCCAGATTGTCGGTTGTTAATCCGTGTTGCTCAAGCTGCTTGGGAAGGAGAAAACGCTTGCCAATCTGGAGTTTTTCCTCCTCCATGTAGCCCTGTATTTCGATCACTTCCATCCGGTCGAGAAGAGGACGGGGGATCTGCCAGGGCACGTTGGCCGTGGTAATGAACATGACCTCCGACAGATCGTAGGGCACATCAAGGTAATGGTCCACGAAACTGTAGTTCTGTTCGGGGTCGAGCACTTCCAGGAGGGCAGCAGAGGGGTCGCCGCGGAAGTCGGCGCTCATCTTGTCGATCTCATCTAGCATTATGACCGGGTTTCGCGTGCCGGCCGTGCGCATGGACTGGAGAATTCTCCCAGGCAGAGCGCCAACGTAAGTGCGCCGGTGTCCCCTGATCTCCGCCTCGTCGCGGACCCCTCCAAGTGATAATCGCACGAACTTCCGGTTTAGTGCCCGCGCGATCGAGCGTCCCAGGCTAGTCTTACCCACACCTGGCGGACCGACAAAGCAGAGAATTGGCCCCTTGGTGGCAGGATTGCCGCTGTTGGCTACGAGCTGGCGAACGGCGAGAAATTCGACAATGCGCTCCTTCACCTTTCCCAGACCATAGTGATCCTCGTCCAGTATTTCCTGGGCTATGTCGATGTCGATGCGATCCTCGGTGCGTTCGTTCCAGGGAAGGGCAAGCACCAGGTCGAGGTAGGTTCGTATAACATTGCCCTCGGGAGACGCTTGTGGCATTCGCTCTAACCTGGCCAACTCATGGAGCATCTTTACCTCGACGGCTTCGGGCAATGCCTTGTCCTTTAGCCGCTGTTTGAGGTCCGCTACTTCGCTGACTTGATCGTTGCCCAGTTCTTCGTGAATGGCTTTGAGTTGTTCCTTAAGGTAGTACTCCCGCTGGTTGCGGTCCATTTGCTGGCGCACCCTCGAGCGAAGACGCTGTTCCATCTCCAATATCTCTATCTCGTTGTGGAGGTAGGTGCTGACCTTCTCAAGACGCTGTTGATGGTTGAGGGTCTCCAGAATGGTCTGTTTAGCGGCGATATCTACGGGAAGATGGGCGGCGAGGACGTCGGCCAATCTCCCGGCCGTGTCGACCTTGCTAATGCTTTCCGTTGCATCTGGCGGGATGTTTCGATTGAGCTTGGCATAGTTCTCGAACATCTCCGTTACCTGGCGCACTAGAGCGTCCAACTGCGGCCCGGAGTCCGGCCTCTCCGCCATGTCCATGACCTGGACTCTGTAGGATGTTTTGGTTTGGATAAAGCGTTCGATACTGACCCTTCTGATTCCTTCCACGACCACTTGAACATTGCCATCGGGCTGCTTGTGTACCTGCACTATCTCCGATAACGTTCCCATGGTGAAGAGATCGGCGGGGGAAGGGTCTTCCATGTCGATGCTGCGCTGAGCAGCCACGACTACGCGATTGTCGCGGCTTGCTGCATCCTCCACCGCCCTGATAGATTTCTCCCGACCGACGATGAGTGTAATAATAGTACGGGGGAAGATTACCACGTTCTTAAGCGGTAGTAGGGGAAATTCCGCCAGGTTGCGCGATTGACTGCACATATCTTTGGATGACTCGTTTCTAGCGCCTATGCCGATTCGTCCTTGACTTCTTCCAATTCCACCGGCCTGTCAGTGCGGGTCAGGAGAATGGGACCTCTGCGATTCTTGATGCTAGCGGCGTTGATCATGCAACGCTTAATATCTGTCCGAGACGGGATCTCATACATCACGTCGAGGAGGGCATCTTCGATGACTGCCCGCAGTCCGCGTGCTCCGGTCTTGTGGCGTAGAGCCTCGGCCGCTGTCGCTTCAAGGGCATCGCTGGTAAATACCAACTCGACCTTGTCAAAAGCAAAATACTTCTGATACTGCCGCAACAGCGAGTTCTTCGGTTCGGTCAGAATACGGACTAGAGCCTTTTCGTCCAGCGATTCGAGGCCGACTACCATGGGAAGACGACCGACGAATTCGGGAATTAGACCGTACTCTAACAGATCGTCGGGGGAGACCTCTTTTAAGAGAGCATCCGCGTTCTTCTGGGCGTCGACGGGGCGGACCGTCTCAGCCGTAAAGCCCATCGACTTCTTGCCCTTGCCGAGGCGGCGGGAGATGATCTTGTCCAGTCCTTCAAAGGCACCACCGCAAATGAAAAGGATATTACTGGTATTGATCTGGATAAATTCCTGATGAGGGTGCTTGCGCCCACCTTGAGGAGGAACGCTGGCGACAGTCCCCTCAATGATCTTCAGGAGTGCTTGCTGTACGCCCTCGCCTGAGACATCCCGCGTAATCGAAGGATTGTCACCCTTGCGGGCAATCTTGTCAATCTCGTCTATGTAGACGATACCTTTCTCGGCGCGGGCGATGTCGAATTCGGCGGATTGGAGCAGGTGGAGCAGGATGTTTTCCACATCCTCGCCCACGTATCCGGCCTCGGTAAGGGCGGTAGCGTCGGCGATGGTGAAGGGAACGTCAAGGATCTTGGCCAGGGTCTGGGCCAAGTATGTTTTGCCACAGCCGGTTGGCCCGATCAGGAGAATGTTGGTCTTTTGCAGCTCAACGTCGTCGGTTTGCGCTGCCACGCCAATTCGCTTATAGTGATTGTAAACAGCGACGCTCAGAACCTTCTTTGCCCTGTCTTGTCCGATAACGTACTCGCTCAGGAGTTCGCAGATCCGTTTCGGTGTGGGAATCTTCGTGCTGCTGACTTTCGACTTGGCAGCCGGCGCTGTTTCCTCATTGATTATCTCCCGGCAAAGGTCTACGCATTCATCACAGATGTAGACTGCCCCGGGGCCGGCAATGAGACGCTTTACTTGGTCCTGGTTCTTGCCACAGAAAGAGCAATGATACTGGATACGACCGTTTCGCGAATTTGCCATCATCAGCCTCCTCACCCAATATGAATGGCGTGTTTCCCCTTTCGGGTCGCCAGATCCGCTATGCTTCCCCCGACTTCGTACTAGTCTTGGCCAGAATCTCGTCGACGATCCCGTAGTCCTTGGCCTGCTCTGCCGACATGAAATAGTCCCGGTCGCTGTCTTTGATGATCTTCTCCAGCGTCTGACCGGTATGCTTCGCCAGTATGTGGCGAATTTTGTCTTGCTGACGTAGGATCTCTTGTGACATGATGTAGATATCAGAAGCGGGCCCCGTTGCTCCACCTTGAGCTTGATGCAAATGGACAGTGGCGTTGGGAAGAGCATAGCGCTTCCCTTTGGCGCCAGCGCAGAGAAGCACTGTGCCCATGCTGGCCGCCATGCCGACGCAGATGGTCGATACGTCCGGTCGAATGAGTTCCATGGTGTCATAGATGGCCAGACCAGCAGTGATCATGCCGCCCGGGGAATGGATATAAAGGCTGATATCCTTCTCCGGGTCCTCCCTGTCCAGGTAAAGCAACTGGGCAATAATCAAGTTGGCCACATGGTCGTCTATTGCCGAGCCAAGAAAGACAATTCGCTCCTTTAGGAGGAGGGAGTAAATGTCAAAGGCGCGCTCCCCTCGATTAGTGCTCTCAACGACCATTGGGACAAAAGCGGATGGATACTTCATATCTTGTACAATTCCTTTCTATCCTTGAGCAGGTTCCCCCGCCTCTTGTTCGCCTTGTTCGGCAACTGGCGCCTCGTCGTTCTTCTCCTCGAAAGACCCGGCCTCCACGGAAGCGGGGGTCGAAGCGATCTCGGGGTAGACGACAGTTCCCTCAGTGGCGATTTCAACCAGTCGGCGGAGAATCTTCCGATTCAAAATATTTCGTTCTACCAGTTCCCGGCCCTGCTCCGAGTCGAAGAACTTCAGCAGATTCTCGGACTTATCCGTAGATTCGTCGATCATTTGCGTGATTTCAGCGCTAAGCTCGGCTGGCTCGACCTTAATCTGTTCGGCCTCGCCGACTTTGACGAGAACTAAAGTTCGCTTGATTCTTCTGTGAGCAATGGGATGCAACTCTTCATGGTATTGATCGAATGTCTTTCCAATCATCGTCAGATATTGGGACAGGCTGAAGCGCTGATCCTTGTACCGGCGTTCTTCGTCTTCGAGAATGCTATGGACCTCTTGTTCCACCAGCGATGGTGGGATTTCAACCTTTGAGACTGCGACCGCCTCGTCGACAATCTTATCGACAAGCTCTTCCTTGGCCCGGCGCTCGCCGGTGGTCGCTAGCTCTGCGCGGAATCGCTTTTGTAGTTCCTCGAGTGTCTCAATACCGGCGCCGGCCCGTTTGGCGAACTCGTCGTCCAATGGCGGTAGCACCTTGCCCCTGATCTCGTTCACTTTGACCTTGAAATGGACGGATTGTCCAGCCAAGTTCTTGTCATCGAAATCGGCGGGAAAAGATAGGTCAAACTCTTTGTCTTCTTGTGGAACCATCCCAACCAGACTGGCGGCAAAGCCTTCTACGGGGACCGGGTTCTCCAGACGGACGCTGTAGGGGTAGTCCGTCCGTGTAAAATAATCCTCATCACCCCTGGTTCCCACGATATCCACGGTTATCCGGTCGTCGAACTGCAGCGGTCGCTGGACAGCTTCCCATGTTGCCATGGATTGCCTGGTTTGCTCGATGGCCTTTTCGACGTCGTCATCAGTGATTTCGGGAATGGTCAGGGCGGCTCTAATGTCCAGATAGCTGCCAAGTTCCACAACGGGCGGCAGATCAACCGTCGCCTTAATAATGACTGGCTCAACCTGAACCACTTCAAAATGTGGTTCACAAATCGGGGTGATGTTCTGTTCTTTAGCTGCCTCGCTGAATACCTCAGGAATGAGACGCTGGAGAGCCTCTTCTAGCAGCGCACCGTGTCCTAAGAATCGCTCGATCATCACGCGGGGTGCCTTGCCTTTGCGGAAACCCGGTACGAGGGTTTTGCTGGCAAGTCGGTGGTAGGCCTGATTCATCGCTTTATCGACCACATCAGTTTCAACCTCTATGGTCAGGGCCACCTGGCCTTCGGCGACGTTTTCAGTTGTGACGTTCACTTTCGCTCCTTCTCGCTATATCGCAGTAAATTATAGCATAAAAATCTGATCCGGGTGAAGAAACTCCATCATCCGGCAAGAACGGGCGATGAGCGTCGATGGAGATGCTCATCGTGTTTGCAGGCTTACAGTGGACCGCTCAAGGTATTATCGCACAAAAGGGAATATGTGTCCAGAAAATTGTCTGGTCGGTTTGATGGATTTGAGGGAATGGCACAGTGGTTTGTCACCGCGTAAGCGCAGTGGGTGCATGAGTGGGACTAGTTTAGGGCATTGTTTGTCCTGATTACTGCGGCGACCATGGCAGTGGGTAGGCCAGCAGTCGGAGCCCCGATATGAACCGGTAGTCACCTTGATTCTTGCTCACTAGGGCAGTGCCGAGCGAGATGGCCGTCGCGGCAATCAAAGCATCCGCTACCAGTAAGCCATGGCTCATGCGATACTGGCGCAGAAGCTGCACTGCCAGATCCGAAATCGGCTCGTTCAGCTTCAGAACAATGAAGCGCTTCACGAAACGCTCAGCAGCACGAAGCTCGGTCTTGTTTCGACAGCCGATGCCCCAACCATTCACGCTCACGAACTTGTCGGACCCAAAAGTTACTATCTCGCAGGTCTTCGCGGTCACGCCACAAGCCGATGAAGGGATCGTTTGCGAGTTTCGCCCGCTGGGCTATCTTGCGAGTTGAGGAGGCAACTTGGCGTGTTCGTAGGAATACCATAAAGTCGATGACTTCCTGCTGAGCAACGGGAGACAAGCCATCAAATAGCTGCCATGCAGTTTCTGTCTTCTGGTTCATAATCCTCCCAGCCCCCGTCTGAAATCTTCTGGCCATGGCATGGATAAATGCCGACAGGTGTTGTCCCTGCAAACCATTGACCATAGCGGCCAAGTTTTCTTTCAAACAGATTATACCAGCAAACCGCAAGCGCGTAAACACAGAAACAGAGCTTTTGCTCTCGTGCGGGTCGCCTAGGCGGCAATAGCTGTGGCTCGCAAGCTTTCCAGGACGGAGATCAACTCATCTACCTGCGATGAATCAAAAAGACCCTCAGGGCCTTGCGGGGCGAGGTCGGTGAACGGCGATTCGTAAAGGAGCGAGGCCTTCATCACGCCGTGCTCGGTGAGGTGATCGACGATCAGGTTCACAAACTCGATCTGGGACGAATTCAGAGGCTTGCCGGTGATGAATCCGGCCAGGGCTGTCTTGGCCGCTTCCCGGTCCAGGCCGACCAGTGAGCGAACGAAGAGCCCGAGGCCCTGAGACATCTCTTTGGCGTGGCCAATTTCTTCAGCGCCGCCAATGCCGCTTTCGGCCAGTAGGCGCTCAAGTTCAGATAAGTCTGCTGCCGTGAGAGCCTTGTTCAGGCGCAGCTTGTGAATGGCAACGTGATCCTCGTTTGCTCTCAGAAAAGCCCGCGCCTTGCTTAGAAACTTCTCGAACCCATCGCCAACGGCGAAGCCGGGCAAAGCAAAGCCCGTCTCCTCTCCCATTTCGTCCTCGAAGTCGGAGTAGATGGGCTTGCGACTCTGTTTGTCGATCAGTTGGATCAGACCTCTCAACCGCCGCCGCACAGTCTCCAGCAACGGTATGGTTGTGTCTTGCCACCATTCGCCGGTTTGCACCTCCAGGATCGTCGCCATCTGCTGCTGCACCATGGGAATGGCCGATTTCTCTTCCAGCAAGCCGGCGATCGCCTTG
>JAUSEJ010000950.1 GCA_030650265.1 Dehalococcoidia bacterium
TTGGCAAGCTTCTCCACAAAGTCGAAATAGATCCTTCCCTCGTTCTCGCTCTTCATGAAGCCCCCCATCTCGAGTTCGCCTTCGAGAAGCCTCGTATCCGAGCTAAGAACTTTGTAGGCATCTACGGTATCGACAAGACTGATCGTCACCGGTCGATTGAGGCCAATGGCGCCAGAGTCCACCTGGGTAACATTGAAGTTGCAGAACTTGCACTGCTCCCCGGTGGCAAAATACTCGCAGTAGCGCACGGGCATAATCGAAAAGCAGCGGCGCTTCTGGGAAACGAAGTTCGATACCGGCGTCCCATTACTGGTCAGGAGCTCACCGGTCGACCTTGGCTTAGGATGGGGAAAGAAGACGTCCACGTCGACCTTCTCTTCCCCCTCAAAAAGGCCAAAGTTACCGTTGCCCAGATCCTTGATCTGATATGGGCTCCTGGTATCGATATGGATTGCGGCGCCCACACCGTTCTTCATCATGAGCTTGCCAGCGCGAAGAATGCGACCATCCTTGAGTCTGGAAGGCCTTTTGTCCACCCACTCCTTGAGGGTGATATTGTGATCGTAGCTCTGGTAACTGTAGTGGGCCCCCGCCTTCTGCCAGGCACAGACCTTGTCGAGGTCCTCAGTGTCGGAGACTCCGCGATTCAGAACATCCCATTTGACGATTACCTCCTTGGGAATGCTCGGGTATTTCTTCTGGAACTCGGCAATGCGCGTCATTTCCTTTCGTTCTCCTTTCCATGTAACCGTCAACTATAGATCGATCTCTTTCAGATCCCCCGCCACAATGAGCCTTGCCTCGGTCAGGGCCTGGACTTCGTCCACGCTGTAGCCGGGCGCTATCTCCTTTAGGACCAGCCCCTCCTTCGTTACGTCGATCACTGCCAGGTCGGTGACGATCATATCGACGCATTCCTTGGCGGTCAACTCATAAGTGCACTTCCTCAAAATCTTGGGCTTGCCTTCCTTAGTCGTATGCTCCATGACGATAATCAGCTTCCTGGCGCCAACCGCAATGTCCATCCCACCGCCGACGTTGCCAACACCACGCTGGGGGTTCAGCCAATTGGCCAAATCGCCCTTCTCGGAGACCTGTAGGGCGCCCAATACCGCCAGGTCCAGATGCCTTCCCCTAACAACAGCAAAGGAAAATGCCGAGTCGAAGAAGGAGATGCCAGGCAAGTAGGTGATGTATTGGCCGCTAGCGTTGATGAGGTCCGGGTCGTGGTCTGCCGGGTCGGCGGCGATTGGGCCAAAGCCGATGGCGCCGTTTTCGGTGTGGAACATCACCGTTCTCCCCTCTGGTACGAAGTTCGAGGCGAGTGTGGGAATGCCAACCCCCAAGTTCACGACGAAGCCATTCTGGAATTCTTTGGCCACCCTGAGGGCCATGGTCTCCCGTTCGAGTCTGGCCTTCATTTGGTCACCTCCGGTTCTCGCCTGACGATGCGCTTGACGAAGATGCAGGGAGTAGCGATGGCTTCGGGGTCCAGCCCGCCC
>JAUSEJ010000955.1 GCA_030650265.1 Dehalococcoidia bacterium
GAAGGCCCCGGCACTTGACAAGCTTTTTGGCCTGTGCTAAGATGCGCCGGAAAAACTGAATACTAGCCGCTCTTATCCAGAGAGGTGGAGGGACTGGCCCCGTGAAGCCCGGCAACCTACGAACGGCGAGGGTGTGACTGGCAGTAGATGGTCTCAATCTTGAGTCTGATCTGAGTGCCCTAGCGCTGCGCTTTATTAGTTAGGTGCCAATTCCGACAGGAAGTACGCGTCCTGGCAGATGAGAGTGAAGCCAACTTACGGACTTCTCTCATTGCGGAGAAGTCCTTTTTTATTCTAAATTTTGCGTGAGGTCTAAATGAAAACAATTGAGTGGGTCGATGGAAAAGTGCGATACATCGACCAGACCAAACTCCCGCTCGAAGAGGTCTTTATTGAAACAGCCGATTATCGCGTAATGGCCGCCGACATCAAGGAGTTGGTGATCCGGGGAGCGCCAGCCATTGGCGTCGCCGCCGGTTTTGCCGTGGCAATCGGCGCTCTGGAGATTCAGGAACCGGCGGTATCGCCTTTTATGGCGCGGCTCGAGGAGGTGGCGAGCGAGATTCGCTCGACCCGACCGACGGCAGTAAATCTTTTCTGGGGCGTTGAACGGGCGATGGAAGTGGCGCGCGTAGGCGTCAGCGTCGATCAGATCAGGCGAAGTGTACTGGCCGAAGCAAGGCGAATGGCCGCCGAAGACGAAGACATCTGTCATCGGATTGGCGCCAATGGTTCGGAGTTGATACAGGATGGTTTCAACATTCTTACCCATTGCAACGCCGGCGCTCTGGCATGCGTGGATTACGGTACTGCCTTAGGCGTCATTCGCGCCGCTCACGATCAGGGCAAGAAGATCCACGTGTTTGTCGATGAGACCCGTCCTCTTCTTCAGGGGGCGAGGCTAACGGCCTTCGAACTCACTAAGTCGGGTATCCCCATGACCCTTATTACCGACAATATGGCCGGACATATTATGAGAACACGCAAAGTGAATTGCGTTGTTGTCGGGGCTGACCGGATCGCCGCCAATGGCGACACCGCCAACAAGATCGGCACCTACAGCGTGTCCATTTTGGCCAAGGAGCATGGCATTCCTTTCTATGTGGCAGCGCCCACCAGCACGATCGACCTGACCATCGCGCAGGGCGATGATATCGTTATCGAAGAGCGCCGGGAGGACGAGGTTACAACTATTCAGGGCAAGCGAATCGCCCCCTACGGCGTTAAGGTTGCCAATCCTGCCTTTGATTTCGCCCCCAGTAAATACATTGCGGCGATCATTACCGAGCATGGCATTGTCAGGTCTCCCTTTGAGCAAGGTCTCAGGGAAGTAGTGAGCGCTGCCAAAAAGGCGATAGTTCAGGCACGTCAGAGCGTCTAATCCAGGGGACAACAAACATTCTTTGAAAGGATGATAGGCAATGGCAGAAGCGAAGATCGGCGTTATCGGTGGTAGCGGCCTATATGAGATTGAGGGACTAACCCAAGTTGAACAGGTAAAGATAAGCACGCCATTCGGCGATCCGAGCGATTTGATCACGGTGGGCTCGCTTGAGGGCACGAAAATCGCATTTCTACCCCGCCATGGTCGCGGCCATCGTATTCTTCCCACCGAGATAAATGTTCGCGCTAACATGTAT
>JAUSEJ010000957.1 GCA_030650265.1 Dehalococcoidia bacterium
GGATACAGCCTGAGCCGTCGCGAGGTTAAGCCTGGAGAGCAGTTAGATGTGGATCTGGTCTGGAAGGCTACGACTGATATTGTCAGGGACATGGTAGCCAGGATCGAGATCGTTTCGCCATCCGAGAACATTCTAGCCACCTTAACGAGAAGACCGGTAGGAGATGCCTACCCGACCACGTCATGGCGACAGGGAGAGGTTCTTAGAGGAAAGTACAGCCTGACGTTGCCGCCGAAGGACTCAAGCAATGAAGCGAAACTGATAGTCACTCTTCTCGACGCCAGAGGTGGCGATTCGCTTGGTCAGGTGGACCTCGGCAGTGTGCGCATTCTGCCTCGATCCCGCATATTCTCTGCCTCTCCCAGTCGACTCTTGGCCGCCGATTTCGAGAGCATGGCGCGCCTGATCGGATTTGACCTCGGCGGCGGCGCCATCATTCCCGCTGGCCAGACGGCGAAAGCTGCCCCTTCCGATCTCTTCATCGTAACTCTTTACTGGCAAGACATCAAGGAGATGGTAACTGCTTACACTGTCTTCGTTCAGATTCTTGACGGCGCTGGCAAGCTGGTGGCTCAAAACGATTCACCGCCGCAAGGGGGCGAAGCACCGACGACGGCATGGATCCCGGGTGAAATCGTTATCGACGAGCACCGGATTGTCGTCCCCGCCAGCTTGCCGGATGGCGAATACACGGTCATTGCTGGTGTCTACGACGCAACAACCGGAAAAAGACTCTCTGTAGAAGGCGGCGACTACATTGCCCTTACACGCTTACTCGTCTCATCTGCGCGCTAGTGATCGACGAAGTGAAGAAGAACACCCGTCCAGTCGGGTTATCAGGCTTCTCCTCGTCCTGATCTTGTTCGCACTTGCCCTGTTCTTGCGCACATATCGTCTGCACTCGCTGCCTCCAGGCCTCTTCTTCGATGAGGCCTCGAATGGACTCGATGTACTGGATATTCTGAACGGAAAGCTTTCCGTTTTCTTCGAACGCAACTACGGTCGTGAACCACTGTTCATCTATCTCCAGGCCCTCTCCTCCTATCTTCTGGGCCCGAATCCGTTCGCCCTCAGATTGACGTCTGCGGTGGTCGGCGTCGTTACCACCCTGGCCACCTTCTTTGCTGCCAGGAGGTGGTTCGGCTACCGTGCCGGCCTGCTATCGATGGCTCTCATGACAGTTTCCTTGTGGCACGTAGACCTAAGCCGCATTGGTTTTCGCACAATCACAACA
>JAUSEJ010000996.1 GCA_030650265.1 Dehalococcoidia bacterium
GAGTGAGCGAGTTTCATGGTGAGTGTAGTTGTAGTTGCAGAACTTGCAGTCCTCGCCTTTATCGAAGAACTCGCAGTACCGCAATGGCGCCAGGGCAAAGCAACGACCACGCGTGGTGACCAGGCTCGTGGCCGGGGTGCCTTTGCTGGTAAATAGATCGTCTCCCCATGGCCTTGGGCCGGAAAAGTAGACGTCCTCGATCTTCTCTTCGCCCTCGAAAAGGGCGTACTCGCCTTCCCTCGTTTCTCTAACTACGTAAGGGCTATTAACATCCCTTTCGATCCTTGCGCCGATGCCATTCTTCATATAGAAGACGCCGGGAAGGAAGACGTAGCCTGGCCTGACCGCATCCGGTCTCTTCTTTGTAACGTCTTGCAAAGTTACGCCGTGATCCAGGCTATGGTAGCCCCCTGCTGCCCGTATCCAGAAGCCATTCTCATAGACAGCATCGGAATCGCGTATTCCGTGTCTGAGGACCTCCCATTTGACCAGGATTTCCCGGGCAAGGCTCGGGTATTTCTTTTGTAGTGCGTCAACTCGGGTCATTGTATCTCCTCCTGATTTTCCCGTTTACCCATTTCCCATTTTCGCCCCTTCGCTTGGTTGTGCCTCTTTCATGGATGAAATGAACCTGGCCATCCAATTCGCGTCGGCTGGGATGGCGTCGGCGATCCAATTGCCTAGATCTCCCGCCAGAGCGATCATCCCGATCTCTCCGCTGTAGAAGCCATGAAAGCACATGGGACAGGAAAGCAACTTATCGAGTTTCTTGTAAAGACCGGTTTCCAAACAAGCCTCATGATGAGCCAGGCCCGCGTCGAGAAAATACTCGGTGGGCGGAATCTTGGCCGGGCTAGACGGGTCATCGCCATAGGTCGAGCCCGCTCCCAACCATACGCAGTGAAAGGTTGCAAATACACCCTTCCTGATCAGCCAGCGAAGCCCTTCGATAAGGGAATCCCGGCCCTCCTGCCAGGTCTTGTGTCCGTTTTCCGGCATCTGGGTAACGCCCCCCACGAAATTGCAACTCACGTACCCGGCGCCAAAGACATCAACAGCGTCCACCTGCGTCTGCAAGTAAGTGTCATACCCTCTGTGCCTGGCCTTGCCAGGACACACTTCGGCAAACAGCTCTCGATCCCAGACTTCTATATTGCTATTGATGCCGTCGAGTCCGGCGTCTTTCAGCCGCTGCATATTCTTCCTGGACATGGGCGGAGAGCTCATGGCGATATGGGGCTTGTAGGAGGCGCCGCTAGCTATTCTCTCCAAGAACCGGAATTGCTGGTTTGCCTCCTTCTCGACATCCGAGATAGCGCCGCTCTGGAAACGACCTTCGATAAGCTTGACCTCAGAGGCGAGGAGCTTGTAGGCCTCGACCGTTTCCTCCAGGTTGAGCGCAACAGCGTGCTTGTTGCCGGCGGCAACAGCCTGGTCATGGGTCGCGTTGTAATTGCAAAACTTGCAGCCTTCTCCCCGACCCAAGAAATCACAGTATCGCAAGGGAGCAAGGAAAAAGCAGCGACGTACTCGGGTGATGAGGCTGGTGATCGGTGTACCTTTGCTGGTCCGCGGCTCCTTGTCAGGTTCGTCCGTCCAGTGATTGGGTGGATTGAAATAGGCGTTCTCAACTCTCGCCTTACCTTCATAGAGAGCATATTTGCCCGGACTTTCCTCTCTAATCTGGTAGGGGCTCCTACTGTCTCTCATAACCCTGGCGCCTATCCCATTTCTCATAAACATCTGACCCGGGATTTGGAGGTAACCCTGCCTTACCGTCTCCGGTCTCTTCTTGGCCGTCTCCTCCATGGTCACGCCACGGTCGTGGCTGAGAAAATCTCCGGCCGGGCGTCTCCATGTACCCTCTTTGGACAGGACGTCACTGTCCCTTACGCCGTTTCTCAACATTTCCCATTTGACTATTATCTCTCTGGGAAGGTTCGGATATTTCTTCTGCAGCTCATCAACATGAGCCATGGTCTCTCCCCCCTTTGAAGTGCGCTGGCATATCGATCGATGACTCCCCTAGTATAGGAGAGAATTCGTCTCAAGATGTAAGGATTAATACGTATTTTTGAATGTACGTATTTCGGGACCGCCAATTCAGATGGTGGTCTTAGCGCGGGAGCCCGAGTCCTCTGGTGGCAATGACATTTCGCTGAATCTCGTTTGTGCCGCCATAGATAGCCGAGATGTAAGAGTTCAGGTAGTTTTTCAGCCCTACACCCTCATCCGCCGGGGCCCACTTCGAGCCTTTGCGAAGCATGGCAGTGGGCCCAAATATCTTCATCGCAACATCCCCAATTCGACCTTCCAGTTCGGTGAGGTACAACTTCTGCATCGAAGACTCCGTATTGGGCACGGTCCCATTGTCCGTGAGCCAAACAATGCGATAAGACATTAGATTAGCTATGTCTACCTCGGCGGCCAACTCCGCCATCGCCTGCCTTACCATCGGGTCTTTGCCCAGCGGCCGTCCGTCAACGATTGTCTTTTTGACAGCAGCGACCAAATTGTGGAAATCACGACGAAGCCCGCCGGATGGCAGCATCCGCTCGAAATCGAGGGCGGTGGCGATGTGATAGAACCCCCGGTTCTTCTGTCCAACCAGGTTTCGTTTGGGAACACGAACATTGTCGTAATAGACCACGTTGGTGCGCCGGCCGTTTAAGACCCAGAGGGGCTTGACGGAGATTCCCGGGCTCTTCAGGTCTACGATGAATAGCGAAACGCCTTTGTGTTTGGGAACGTCGGGGTCGGTCCGGGCGCCCAGCCAGTGGTAGTCGGCATAGTGAGTGCCCGTGTTGAACATCTTGGCGCCGTTAACTACGTAGTCGTCACCGTCCTCGACTGCTCGCATCTCCAGGGAGGCCAGGTCCGAGCCGGCGTTCGGCTCGGTGTAGCCGAGAGCAAACAAGACATTGCTCGCCGAGATCTGGGGCAGCCATTCATCCTTGAGCTCTTCGCTACCACACAGCAGGATAGTCGGTCCTACCATGCTCGACCCCACCTCGTTGGATTTCACCCCGTGGTAAGCCAGCTCGTCGGAGACGATCAGCTGGTCGGTGTGGCTGCCCTCAAGACCGCCGTATCTCTTGGGCCAACTCACCGTTAGCCAGCCCCTTGCCCCCAATTTCTTATAGAAATCCCTGGCCGCCGGGCCCGGGCCAAGGCCCGATTCGAACTCGGCTAAAGCTTCGGGGGTGAATTCCCGCTCGACAAACGCTTTTACTTCGGCTCTGAGCTGCGTTTGCTCCCGGTTGAACCCAAATTGCATTTTCTAGTCCTTACTCAAAATATGACTTTTTCCTCAACCAAACTCTCTATCTCGTCGGTCGTTATACCAAGCAGCTCGCCGAAGACGCGCTGGTTGTGCTCGCCGAGCAGTGGCGCCCGGAAAAAGTGGGCCGGGGTCTCGCTCAGATGGATCCCCGGGCTGGGCTGGATTCCCGGTCCGGTGGCCGGGTGATCGATGTTCACGAAGAAGTTTCGCTCCCACAGGTGAGGGTCATGAACGATTTCGGCGTTGCTCAAAGAAGGGGTCGCCGCCACTCCGGCCTGCTGCAGTAGTGACATCAGCTCGTAGGCTTCGAAATTCGCTGTCCACTGGCCGAGATACTTGCCAAGCGTGTCCTGGTGCTGCCACCGGCTATACATGTCGGCGAACACCGCCAACCCGGTCCAGGCAGGATTCCCCATTGCACTGCACAAGGCACGCCATTCAGCTTCGCTTCCCACTGCTATGGCAATCCACTTGTCGTCGCCCTTGCAAGGGAATACGTCGTGGGGAGCCATTATGGCGTCGCGATTCCCCATTCGCGAGGGGATGCGGTCGTTCATCAGGTACTCCATCATCCCTTCGGGGATCAGGTTGATCATCGATTCTAGTTGGGACATGTCGATGTACTGACCCTCTCCTGTCACGCGGCGATGCTCGAGGGCCGCTAGGATGCAAAAAGCGGCATGCATGGCAGCCAGTGGGTCGCCATAGCCGATGGGCAGGGTCAAAGGCGGCCCTCCGATGTAGCCGGTCAAAGATGATAGCCCACCAATGGCTACTTGCGCTCCTCCGTAAAGGACGAAGTCGCGGTCTGGCCCGACGGCTCCCAGTCCCGACATAGCGAGGTAAATTAAGTCTGGCCTGACTTCCCTGAGAGCATCATAGTCGAGCCCGAGGCCCTTCATAACTCTGGGGGAGTAGTTCTCGATGACGACATCGCTGAGGGCCACGACGCTCCTGATGATATTCCGGGATTTGGGATGGCTCAAATCAAGAGTGATCCCTAACTTAGACATGTTTAGCTGGTTGAAATGATCGGCCTGATTAGGACCTGGCCGGCCATGGGCGAACGGCTTCCCTTCCAGCGCCCCGGCGCCTAACCATTCGACAAAGTTCGCGTGCACGGTTGGGTCGGCGTAGGCGAACGGCCGGATCGTACGATTGAGGTCGAGGCGTTTTCGGGATTCGAACTTGATGACCTCGGCCCCCATGGTGCTGAGAAGCAGGGTAGAGTACGGCCCTGCCCATACCCAAGTGAAGTCGGCTATTCTGATTCCTGCCAAAGGGAGGTCATTCATTGTCTCGCACCATTCAGCTCAAATCACCCCGGTTTGCGCTAGCTTCGTCAGCTCATCCCGGCTGTAGCCCAACCGGCCGCAGTAAACCTGTTCGTTGTGCTGACCCAACAGGGGCGCCGGTCGCCTTACCTGCCATGGTGTCTTTTCGTACTTGTAGGAGGCCGAAGGGTATCTTAACAGACCTGCTTCCGGATGCTCGATTTCGGCGAAGTAGTCACGGGCGGCCAGGTGCTCGCTGTTCGCCAAATCGGCCATATCGTTCAACGGCGCAAAGGGAACCCGATTGGCCTGGCAAACCCGAATGATCTCGTCCCTTGTTCGCTCAATCATCCACTTGCCCACCAACAGTTCCAGTTCCTTCCGGTTTCGAGTACGGCCGTCCCGGTCCTGGAACTTGTCGCTCTTGGCCCATTCCGGGTTGCCCATCACCGCCACGAATCGGTGCCAGTGGGCCTCCTCAGGGAGCACAAAGTAGGTCTTGCCATCTTTGCAGGGGAGAAGTGTACCCGATCCGATGTTTGGTCTACCCAGCCGGCGGATCTCTATTCCATGGCGCGTGTACATCTGAATCATGCGCTCGTAAATGCCGGCCATAGCCTCCATTGCCGCTACGTCGACGTGCTGTCCTTTGCCCGTGGCGCGCTGGTAGTGGAGGGCTGACATTGCGCCGACTGCGCCGGCCGTTGCCGCAATGAATTCGGCCTGACTGCCACCGGCCTTGAGAGGAGTCGTATTCGGATCGGGGGTTCCTCCCGGGTAACCCAGACCGCCAATGTGGTAGAGGTTGAGGTTGTAGGCGCGGTAGTTCTTGTACGGCCCTGACTGGCCGAATGGTGTAATTGAAGTCAGGATCAGGCGCGGGTTGACCTCTCGAAGGCAATCGTAGTCGAGTTGCAGATCTTTTAGGAAGTTGCTGGGATAATTCTCCACGAGTATGTCGGCGTCCTCCACCAATCTCAGAAAGATATTTCTGCCCGAAGGAGATTTCAGGTTAAGGGTTACGCTCAGTTTGTTGGTGTTCAGGTAGAGGAACAAACCGCTTCGCTCGGGGCCAGGAATGTCGTCCAGGAACGGTCCTCTTCGCCTTGCATCGTCGCCCACCCCTGGCTCCTCCACCTTGATTACCTCTGCGCCCATGTCCGCCATCATTTTGGCGCAGTAGGGACCGCTGATAAGCTGGGAGTATTCCACAACTTTCACGCCCTCGAGAGCTCTTCGCCCCATTCTCTCAATCCCCTCCGGGCTCGGCCGTTATGCTAGTCTCTCCCAGGTGGGGAAGCCAATGTTGTAGATCTGATCAACAGACACGCAGATGACACATTTAGGGGCAGGTCGTCCGAGCGCTACCCGCTCCCCCTTGATCTTCTCGTAGACCGGGCCACTTGTTAGTACCTCTGCCTGCCCCTTGAAACGGTAGCCCTTGCGCGTTTCCCGTTCCACCACGGCAATGGCCACGCCCTCGTTCTTCTGCACATTCTCGTAGGTGTTCTTGAAGGTAGCCTCGGTCCAACCGAGGTGCTCGTCATCGATGACTTGGAAGCCGCCTTTGGGACCAATATTGGGCAGGCCATCCGCCCCTATCGTGGCAACGTAGGCCAGCTTTCCCTTAATGAATTCCTTCATTTCCTCGGTAAGTTTCGCCACTTCTTCTTTCCTCCCAAATTCTCCGGCCGTGGCCGGCAACCTATTTTGTTGTTTGCTTGTTTCCCACCTATTTGGTGTGGGTTATCGTCTCGAAAGTAGGCGCCAAACCACCCATGC
>JAUSEJ010001007.1 GCA_030650265.1 Dehalococcoidia bacterium
ACATTCTATCGAGCAGTTGCTCCTGCTCATCCATCGGGGTGTCCTCCTTTCTAGGTTTGTCTCCTAGAAACCAGGATACCCCATTTCTGCTCTCTTGCCTATATCTATGTCATCCACCCTGCCCACCTCGACTAGCTTGACGCCGTCGTTCTCAAGAATGTAATCTGGCGGAATGCTTTTGACCGGCATTTCCCGATCGAGGAACTGGACCGATTCCTCCGTTTCGCCGGCTTCGACGCAGGCCGCTATCGCCGCCGCCACTTTCTCCTTGCCACCAAACAGCGAGAGGAGTGGCAAGGGCGGCTGGTCAAAGCCTAGCATCCGGTGGAGTCCGGTATTGGACTCGTCCGCATCGACCACCAGCACCCGGCGTCCCCTGGCGCGCAGGCCATCGGCCAACAGACGGGAAACCACGCTCTTCCCGCAACCACCCTTGCCACATATGGCTATCTTCTGCACTAGAATCCCCCTAAACGTATAACTTGCCACTTGCCTATATACACGTCATCTCAATTCGGAGCCACCTACAGTGGTCGTAGGGGCGGACGGCGTCCGCCAATTCAATGTCTTGAGCTATGTTACCGCAAGTTTGGTGCCTCCCATCAGGATCCCAAGGGCGTCCATCCACGGAAGGACGCCCTTACAGAGATTGGCGTGCCGGTTCGTCGCGTTTGGTGCTTCCAGGGGGAACGAACCAATTCTTGACCCGACGGGCGTTCCGCCGCGCCGGTGGTAGAGGACCTCCGTTTAGGAAGGCCCGATATATCAAGGTTAGCATGTCGTCAACGCCGTTGATAACTCCCGTAATGACAAGGTCGGCCATTTTCTGCAAAAATCCGTCAAAATCACCATAAACGTGACTATATCCAACTCGATAGGCGTGAATGAAGACCTCATCCAGGCGGTATTCGTCGACGATAGTTCTCTCCAGGGTCTCCTGCACCGGCTGCGGAAGAATGGGAAGCAACAGATAGCGGGCGTATCTTCGCACTTCAGGCAAGGGATGTTCATAGAGGAAGGCCGATATGATGTCGTCAAAAGCGTCATCGGCGCCGTTCTCCGCTGGGCTACGGACCCTTCGCTTCACTCAGGGTGACAACAAGGCAAGCTCGTTATCTGTCGTTCTGAGTTCTTCCAGCAATGACGAAGAATCCGCTATCTCGACATCCTGCTTCTTAGCACGCCACAGATGGAGGGGAGAGCCGGATTCTTTGCCGCCCCTTACCGCACCGCATTCCCAACCCTCGCTCCTCTACGTTAATGACATATTATCTTGGCCAGGTTGACGGACTCCTTGTTGATCACCTGCTCCTGAATTTGCTCCTGTTCCTATCACACTGCAGACCTGTCACAGAAAGATACTTCTGCTGGCAGTCTTTCCGGGAACTCGCAGAGGACTATGCTGACGCCGAAGCAATCCTTGGGATGAAACTGTGCCTCCTTCATCGTGCCGCCCCCCATTCGTGTTACCAGCCTCATTCCCATCGATTGGCATTTCTCGATGGCCTTATCGATGTCAGGCACTTTGAAGCAGAGGCTGAACAACCCTTCGCCCCGCTTATCTATGAACTTGGCGAATGTGTCCTCCGGGTTCGTCGGCTGAACTAGCTCCAATCCCAACGGGGAGAAGGCGATCTTGAAGTCCATCCCATTGCCCGGAATGGGGTCGCTAAACGTCGTGCCAAGAATCTCTGAGAAGAACTTCGTCGCCTTGTCGAGATCCTTGACGGCGATGTGTACGCGATCTAGCCTCTCCGCTTTCATGTTTCGTTCCCACTCCCATCTACTTTATCTGAACTAGTTCCAAGATGATACCGTCCGGGTCTTTCAGGGCGGCAATCCTGGTGCCTCCCACCGTAGGCAGGTGCAAATCCACAGGAGCGCTAATGAACTTCGCCCCCTTGGCCTTCAAGTCGTCATAGGCCCGGTCCACGTCGTCGACCTCCAAGGCGAGGCGGGCAATGCCTAGGTGATTCATGCGGTCGTAAGGCGCCCCCTCGCCGGGAGGCCGCAGCCACTGAATGAGATCGATAAGCGTTGCCTCGCGGCCCTTGCCGATGCCGAGCAGATAACCGTGATAACTGGCAGCGCCGGTGAACCCCAGCGCCGTACCCAGCGCCGGGTCTGGTGTTTCAGCGTCCAATTCGAACAGGACTTTGGCCCCCAGAATATCTCGATAGAAACGCAACGATCTCTCCAAATCACTCACAACTATGTTCGCATGAATCATCCGTTTGATCATCTACGCCCCTTCTTTTGCTGATCATTCTAACCTGGGCCCATGATTGCGTCAAGCACATTTGGTGGCGAAGACATAGGACTGCACGGACCAAAAGAACCAAAAGGACTGAAGTGCAACCTTGAAGTCCTCGATGTCCTTGTAGTCATCATGCCTCATTAACTAGGTTGTTCCCTGCCGAACTAGATATACTTGAGAAGAAAAGGTAAAATAGGGTCGGCGCTGGCCAGACCATTTCCGGTGAAAGGATACCGCATGGCTCACAGGATTGAGGTGGGCATCAGGGGGGCCGCGGGCCTCCAGAGAGATGCCGCCAATCTCGGAATTGCAGGAGTCGAATCCATCCATGTCGTGGATGTCTATCGCCTCGAAGGAGACCTCTCTGACGAGGATCTCGATCGCATCGGCCGCGAGTTGCTGGCAGACCCCATTACCCAGGCCTTCGTCTGGAACCACTCGCTTGTCGCCGACGAGCCTGGCCTTCATATGGTCGAAGTGGCCTACAACCCGGGAGTCACGGACCCGGTAGAGCAGAGCACTATGAAGGGAATCGCCGACCTGGGCATACAATCCGTTGCATCTGTGCGCACCGCCAAGAAATACCTGATTCGCGGCAATGTATCGCAGAAGGAAATCGACACGATCTGTGACAGGCTTCTCGCCAACGCGGTGATCCAGCATGTTGTCCTGGTAGACGAGGAACTCGCCTCGCCTGATTCAAACGTGTCTTTCAAGCTTGTTACTATTAGCCTGCTGGAAGCATCCGATGCAACGCTCATGGATATTAGCTCTCAGGGCCAGCTTTCGCTGAATCTGGGAGAGATGCAGGCTGTCCAATCCTATTTCCGGCAGATCGGGCGGAATCCGACAGATGTGGAGATCGAGGTCGTCGCCCAGACCTGGAGCGAGCACTGCGTGCACAAGACGTTCAAGGGTCTCATCGATTACGACGGGACCGTGATAGATAATCTCCTCAAGGCGACCGTGATGCGGGTTACCAGGGAACTCGACAAACCATGGTGCGTTTCGGTTTTTGTCGACAACGCCGGGGTAATCGAATTCGACGACGAATACGACGTCTGCTTCAAGGTCGAGACCCACAACCGGCCCAGCGCGTTGAATCCTGAAGGGGGCGCGGCAACCGGCATCGGCGGCGTCATCCGCGACCCCATGGGAACGGGTATGGGGGCTCAGCCTATGTGGTGTACCGATGTGTTTTGCGTCGGTCCGCTCGACCTTCCCCACGAACAGCTTCCGGCCGGAGTTCTTCATCCAAAAAGAATTCTCGTCGGCATTCACGCCGGCGTGCGCGATTATGGCAATCCCATGGGTATGCCGACGGTAAACG
>JAUSEJ010000827.1 GCA_030650265.1 Dehalococcoidia bacterium
TTGCCCTCACCCACGGCCCCTCTCCCAATTTTGGGAGAGGGGAGACCTGGTTCATCGCCCGGCCCCCGGCCTCGTAGTTGTCGGTTGACGGTTCTTCCGGTCACCGGCCCGTGGCCCCTAGTCGGACGAATCGGACGGCCCCGGCCGATGGTCCTAAAAAATTTGTCCCCCATAAGCCAGTTTCAGAATGCTGGCCGTGACTTACCGAAAAGGCGCTCTGGCGCGCGCGGCAGAGTAAGATGGGCCTGAATCCGGCGGAAAAGTCGCTTCTGGAGCTATCTGGCTTGCGCCAGGAGCATAACAAGGCAGCCACAGCCTAATACTGCGGCATCTTGCCGGAGTCTGTTCCCGCGGATGTTGTTCTCTTAGGTTACAAGCCCAAGCAGCGACTGTGCGAAGATCACCAGAAGTCCATACATCAGGTGGGAGTGTACCTTCGTATGACCCTTTACACGCACAGTTCTTCCGCCGCAGTCGTCCTTGAGCCGCGCATAGAAGCGCTCGGAAGCCGTCCTGTTGTAGTAACGCCTTAGACGATCGGGCTCAAAGAGTATCTTCTCTTGGCTTCTAGTCGCGCGCGAGTCGATGATCGGGACGTGGCCCAGCTCACAGGATACTTTCCTGATCATCTCCGCGTCGTAGGCGCTGTCCATCAAGTCATAGAGCGAAGTGACCCGCTCTGATGTCATCTTCATAAGTGGCAAGGCCACCTGGCTGTCATGCAGCGAAGCCGACGTAGTTACAGCGCAGAGCGGAACGCCACCATCTCCAACGTCAACATGGAACTTGTAGCCGGTCCAATGACGCTTGCCGCCTTTCGTGTCTGACTTTGCTCCCACATCGCAGAACTTCGGCAGCTCTGCGATTGCCTCATCAGCGCTCTGCAGATACTGAGTCTCAATACGATTCGGCGCGTCCGACCGATTCTCACCCTTCTTTGGACGCCCACGCCCATACCTGGACTTCCCCTTTACAGGGGCTGGCGCAGGTTTCTCTCTGGCCTCTATGGCGGTAGAATCACGTGACACATGCCATACTACTTCATCTTTGAGGTAGGTCTTTACAAGCGCCGCGTGCGTCTCATCGGCTAGAACGCTATTGGCAAACTCGCCAAAAGCGCGAGAAAACGTGGCAAGGCTTGGAACGTCCCTGGCCTTCTCCCAGCCGCATAGTTGCCGAAGGACTCTGTCCGCCAAGAGTCTATCCACTAGAGCTTTCGT
>JAUSEJ010001018.1 GCA_030650265.1 Dehalococcoidia bacterium
GGCTCACGGCCTCAAGAATGGTGTATCAGTCATACATTTCGGCGAACTGCAAGTCCTTGGGCCCGTAGCCGGATATCTTATAGGCCTTGGACGCAGACTGTGTTACAGGCGTAACAGTAATGTCACCGGTCTTCTGCCAGATGACATCATGAGTCGTCGCGGATCCTCCTGCCCCCAGAACATAGACCGGTGGATTTGGCAACCGTCGAGCCCGCTCAGCCGTCGTTACCACCACAGCTCCGGCTCCTATACACGGCATGACGGACTCCAGCAAGTGTATTGGCTCGTTGGTGTAGCGCGAGTTCAAGACGTCTTCCACGGTAATGGGCTGACCCTTGAACAACGCATTGGGGTTGGTCAAGCCGTTAAACCGCTGGTTAGCAGCCATCTTGGCAAACTGTCTGTCGGTGGTGCCATATTGATGCATATGCCGCTGCTTTAGCAGGCCGTACCAGCCATTCATCGCCACCACCGGACCGAAGGGTCCCTCCCACTCGCCACCAAGGCTCGGTCGGGCTCCGGATCTGCCGAGCAGTTGACTGGGCTTGTAGCCACCCATCCCCGGATCACTTGTGCCACCAAAGGCGCACAGCACGTAGTCGGCAATGCCGGCGTCGACCACCATGGCCGCAAGCTCCACCGCGTATGTGCCACTAGCGCCGTGCGTGGTAACGGCCTCGCAGAACACGGCCGCGATCTGCATATACTCCGCCAGACTCAGGGCGTTTATCGCCGGTTCGTGGTGGGTGATCAGTCCGTCGATTTCCTCTTTTCGCAGCCCGGCGTCTTGAATGGCCATGGCGCTTACTTCCGACAAGAGCGACGCCGATGACCTTCCCGGAAGAGACCGGACGTTCGGCAACTCTGCAAACCCTACTATGGCCGCTTTGCCTCTTAGGGTCAAGAAATCATTCCTCCTCTCAACCATTCTTGCGCTAATATAGTTTGCTGAGATCTCTTTGTCAAGTAACTACAGCGCATCCTGGCTGCCCAGTACTAGCGTCACCATGACGCTCGCAGCAGCCCCTCAGCCGTTTACCAGACACAGGTCTTTCTTGGCGACCTGCCTATCCCCGGCTCTCCCCATGATCTGCCTGGTCGCTTCGACCACATGACGGAATCCGCCGCCATTCGCCACGTTTTGTCCGCCCGAAAGTTGACCACCGTCCGTATTGATCGGGAAGCTACCTTTGTAGGTAGTATCGGTTGAATCGAAGAAGTCGCCGATCTCACCCTTCTTGCAAATACCCGCATCCTCGAGGCACACGGCCTCTAGAATAGTGTATCAGTCATACATCTGGGCAAACTGCATGTCCTTTGGTCCATAGCCCGCCATCTGATAGGCTAGCGGAGCGGATTGGGCAACCGCTGTGACCGTAATATCGTCTGTCCTTTGCCAAAGAACTTCATGCGTCGTCGGTGAACCTCCCGCTCCCAACACGTAAACCGGCGGATGGGGTAACAACCTGGCCCGCTCCGCAGACGTGACCACAACCGCCGCCGCTCCGATGCAAGGCATGACACACTCTAGCAGATGGATTGGATCGTTGGTGTAGCGGGAGGCCAAAACATCTTCGACCGTGATCGGCTGACCTTTGAACAGGGCGTTGGGATTGGTCAAAGCGTTGAATCGTTGATTGACTGCCATCTTGGCAAACTGCCTATCGGTGGTGCCATATTGATACATGTGCCGCTGCTTAAGCAGGCCGTAATGCCCATTATTAGCAACCACAGGGCCGAAGGGAGCCTCCCACTCGCCCGTCGTGCCAGGCGGCGGTCCACTTGTACCCGGTCACCCGATCCGGTAGCCACCGAGCTCTCTATCGGTAGTACCACCAAGGGTGCACAGCACGTAATTGGCGATACCGGCATCGATCACCATGGCTGCAAGCTCAATGGAGTAGGCGCCACTGGCGCCATGCGTGGTGACGGCCTCGCAGAATTTGGGTTTGACTCGCATGTATTCCGCCAGACGAACGCCGTCGAGCGCTGCCTGGTTATGGGTGATTAGACCGTCTATCTGCTCTTTCCGTAGACCGGCGTCCTGTATGGCCATGGCGCTTGTTTCCGCCATTAGCGACGCCGCCGTCCGCCCGGGATGAGAGCGAACGCTCGGCAACTCCGCAAACCCCACGATGGCTGCTTTGCCTCTTAAAGCCATTGTGCCTGTCCTCTTCTCATCATTTCTTCCCCTCTGGCAAAGTTAACTGAAATCTTCCTGTACAGACTCTACAGCGCATCCTGGCTGCCAAGCACTAGCGTCGACATGACGCTCGCAGCGCCCCCTCAGCCATTCACCAGACACAGGTCCTTC
>JAUSEJ010001036.1 GCA_030650265.1 Dehalococcoidia bacterium
CAAGGAAGCTTCGATGGCTAAGTTGTATGCCACCGAGATGTGCGTGCGGGTCACTGACTGCGCCATGCAGATACACGGCGGGTACAGCTTCACCTCCGATTCCCCAATCCAAAGGTATTCCCGGGACGCACGGGTTGGCACCGTGGTTGAAGGCACTTCAGAGATCCAGCGGCTGGTAATATCAAGGGAAATCGGGGTCGGCTAGGCTATGGCGCACGACGGCAGCATGGATTTCAGTGATTTTCGCAGCCCGGATGAACTCCGACCCAACAAGGTAGTCAGCCTCAGGCAAGCCATATCCGATAACGTCAAGCCGGGCATGAGCCTGCATCTATGTATAGGGTCGGCGACTCCGAACCAGGCCATATGTGAGATCGCCAGGCAATTCTGGGGCAAGAAGCCCGGATTCACGGTCTACAGCATGCTGCTGTATCAACACGGCATCAGCCTTGTCATGGGAGGGCTCGCGAAGAAACTGGTCGCAGCGTTCGCCGGAGATTCCTATCCCACGGGAAGCCCTAACCCGATAATCAAGCAAGCCTACCAGAGCGGGGAACTCGAAATAGAGAACTGGTCCATCCTCTCCTACGTGGAGCGGTTTATGGCCGGTGCCTTGGGATTCGCGTTCATGCCGACCCGGTCGTTGGCCGGGAGCAGTATCGCAGAAGACAACCGACACGCTTTCAGACACATCGAAGATCCCTTTGGCTCTGGCAAAGTCGGCCTGGTAAGCGCTGCAAGACCAGATATCACCATAATGCACGGACACGCCGCAGATTCGTACGGCAATATTCTGACATCCGGCCCGGCAGGGGAGTCAAACTGGGGAGCCCTTGCGAGCAAGTCCGGCGTGGTTGCCACCGTGGAGAAGCTGGTTTCTACCGAGACGGTGAGGAAATACTCTCACCGCGTCGCAGTGCCCGGTCATCTGGTGCGGGCCGTAGCTGTCGTGCCTTTCGGATCGCACCCGCGAGGGATAACCAATCACGATGTGCCGGAAGTGACTTCGTATTTCGATGACTTCGACTATCTCATAAAGCTGCACGAAGCATACGCCAATCGTGAATCGGCGCAACAGTGGGTTGACGAATGGGTACTCGGTTGCCGGAATCCTGAAGAGTATCTGGCCAAGCTCGGAACGGACAAGACCAACTACTTGAAGGCAAGGGCGTTGCCGGGGGCTTGGCAAGATACTGTCAAGGACCTGACGGACGAGCAGCTTACTTCGCCAAAGTACACCGCATCTGAGATGATGGTCATTCAGGCATCCAGAGAGATCATGCGCAAAGTCAAGGGCCATGATCACAAAGTCATCCTTGCCGGCCTGGGTTTCTCCAATCTTGCCGCATGGCTTGCCGGCCAGTGTTTGAACAGGGACAAATACCCGGTCGAGGTTGCCGCTGAGTTCGGGTTCTTCGGCTATACACCTCCCCCCGGAGACCCCTCCATACACAAGCTCGACAATGTAGTTACAGCTACCATGATCTCGGATGCATTGAATATCCTGGGCATACACGCCGGCGGCGCGGACAACAGATGCATCGGAGTCCTTGGAGCCGCACAAATCGACAAGTGGGGAAACGTCAACTCAACCCAGATTCCGGGGAAGGCGTTTCTGGTGGGCTCCGGTGGTGCCAACGACGTAACGACCAGTGCACGCGAAGTTGTGATCGTCGCCCCGCAGAGCAAGGACCGATTTGTCGAGCGGTTGCCCTATATCACATGCTGCGGCGACCGTGTTCGGACACTTGTTTCCAATATCGGCGTGCTGGAAAAGACCGGCGATGAAAAGGAATTCGTCCTCACCAGAATAATGCCAACGCCAGAGGGCTCCACAATTGATGCCCAAGTCGAAAAAGCCCGGCGACTATGCGGATGGGAGTTGAAAGTATCGCCTCAAGTTGA
>JAUSEJ010001056.1 GCA_030650265.1 Dehalococcoidia bacterium
TGAGTTCTTCGACCGATAAGAATACGGGCGCCTCTCTTCAGAATGAAGACGTTATGCGCTATGTTTTCTCGCCAGACTCGGTGGCGGTCATCGGGGCATCCGGCGACGACGACAAAGAGAAGTCCGGGTGGGTGGGTAGGCTCCTTAGTTTTGATTTCGCTGGTAAGATCTACCCGATTAACCCTCGAGCCAGGACAGTCCTCGGTCTCACCGCTTATCCCTCCGTCAAAGATGTCCCCGGCCCCATTGATTATGTTATCATGAATATCGCCCGCGAGATGGCCCCCCGAATGCTCCAGGAATGCGTCGACAAAGGAATACCTGTCGTCCACATGTACGTCGCAGGCTTTGCCGAGGCGGGCGACCCGGAGGGTCTTAGGCTGTTGGGAGAGCTCAAGAGCATTCTTGCCGGTAGCAACACACGGCTCATTGGCCCGAACTGCGTCGGCGTCTACAGTCCGAGGTCGAGGCAAACCTTTGACGTGGCCCCGTGTCCTATTCCCGGGCCAATCGCCTTTATTTCCCAAACCGGCACCGGGGCCCGACGTCTAGTAAAGATGGCTCCGGCCAGAGGCCTGTATTTCAGCAAAGTGGTTAGCTTCGGCAACGCCATGGACTTGAGCGGCGAGGACTTCCTCGACCACGTTGCCGCTGACCCCGAGTCGAAGGTCGTCCTTCTCTACATCGAAGGCCTAAAGGACGGACAGCGTTTCTTTGACACGCTGAGAAGGGCGACCAGAGTCAAGCCGGTGATTCTCCTGGCTGCGGGCCAATCCGAATCGGGCGCCAGAGCGGCCGCGTCCCATACGGGATCGCTGGCCGGAAACAGGCAGACCTGGGATGCTTTGTTCCGGCAGTCGGGGGCGATCAGAGTGGAAACCTTCGAGGAAGCCTTAGAACAACTGGTTGCCGTCGCCATCCTTCAGCAGAAGGACGCCATCAAAGGGCGAAGAGTCGGGCTAGTTGGGCGGGGTGGTGGACTGGGAGTCGTGACCACCGATATCTGCGATAGGGAAGGGCTGAAGGTCCCCGAGTTTTCGAAGGAGACACAGGCTAAGTTGGCCGAAATAACGCCCTCAACCGGTGGCTCTGCCATTCGCAATCCCGTCGAGATCGGGCTGGGAAGACTGGGAGTTTCCGAACACTATGCCGAAGGACTGAGGATCGTCGCGGCGGATCCAGAGGTCGACTTCATAATAACCTTCTTGAACCCTGAGGATTATCTACAATTCGACATTGGCGACTGGGTTGGGCCTGTTTCGAAGCAGTTGATAAACGTATCGAAGGAACTGGGCAAGCCTCTGGTAGTGGCCTTTGTTCCGGGGCAGCACTTGGAAACAATCGGCCAGGTTGGCGAGATGATGCTGAAATGCCAGGCGGCCGGTATCGCCTGTTTCACTAGCCCGGAAGCGGCGATAAAGGCCATAAGCAGGCTGATCAAGTACCGCGAGTTTTTGGCGGCCACGGCAGAAAATGCAAATAATGCCCCTACCGATGACGTAAACGCCACACGAACGGCGGATAGCAGGATCGATCAGATAATAGCCGGGGCGAAGAAAGAGGGCCGGACGCTCTTGACCGAGGTGGAGGCCAAGGAGATATTTCAGGTGGCAGGCCTCGATGTCGTCGGCACACGCCTGGCCACCAGCAAACAAGAGGCGGTGGCAATCGGCGAGGAGTTTGGTTTTCCGGTGGCGTTAAAGATCGTGTCGCCGGACATCGCGCATAAGACCGACGCCGGTGGTGTGAAGCTTGGTCTCAGGACACCGCAAGAAGTGGAGAGAGCCTTCGAGGAGATCAAGGCGTCGGCCAGCGGGAAGTTTCCCCAAGCGAACATTCATGGAGTGTCAGTTCAGAAGATGGCCAGAACGGGGGTCGAGGTAATCATCGGCATGAGCCGGGACAGACAGTTTGGCCCTGTGCTGATGTTTGGCCTCGGGGGCATCTTCGTCGAAGTCCTGAAGGATGTGTCGTTTGGCATTACGCCTTTGACGAAGTGGGACGCCAGAGAAATGCTGCAAGGGATAAAGGGTTATGCCCTGCTGAAAGGACACCGGGGACAGGAGGGCGTGGACACTGTCAATCTGGAATCATGGCTCCTCAAGCTGTCCGAGTTTGCGATAGCCCATCCGGAAATAGACAGCTTCGACCTTAATCCTGTGATTGCCTACCCCGATGGCGCCACCGTAGTGGATGCGAGGATAATATTGGGCTAGGCGATGGTCAAACGAAACGGTCTGTCGCTTCGGCGGATCGCCTCAGGATAGAATCCTGAGGCTAATAGCTCAAGCACGCCGAGGCGTGCTGGGTAGGCGGCTTGACACCTCCGTCAGCCCGTTTCAGCGGGGTTGGGCTATTAGCCTGCGGATTCATCCGCAGGGCTTGGCATGATCATAACAAATTATAAGGAGACAAGAAGCGATGCCAGTTGACGTAACCGAAATCACAGACGAGATGATCGCCGAGCATAGGAAAAGGCTCAACATTGTCTGGAAGCCCAGCACGCCCTACTTCAACACTTCGGCCACGAGAGATGCGATAACTCACTTCTGCCACGGCATTGGCGACGATAACTGCCTGTATACCGACTCGGACTATGCCAAAGGGACCAAATACGGCCGCGTAATTGCGCCACCCGCCTTTCTCTACAGCGTATACTGGGCGGCGCAGGGCAGAGGTATGCCGGGTGTCCATGCCTGGCACTCCGGCGATAAGTGGGAGTTCTATCAGCCGATTCTCGAAGGCGATAGCATTACCTACACCAACGAAATGGTCGACGTACAGGTCAAAGAGAGCCAGATGGCCGGCAGGTCGGTGATTCAGTATCATGACATCAGGTACTACAACCAGCGGGGAGAGCTCGTGGCCAAAGCCCTCGACTGGTGCACGAGGGCAGCCCGCAAGACCAGCGCCGACAAGGGAAAGTATGCCGACATCCAGCCGGCCGAATACACTAATGAGGAAATGGACAAGATCTACGCCGACTATGCCGCCGAGGAGATACGGGGGGCCAATCCCCGCTATTGGGAAGACGTCAACGTAGGAGATCAGCTCCAACCAGTGGTCAAAGGGCCGCTGACCAGGCGTGATATGTACGCCTGGCTCATCGGCGCCGGGAGCGTGTTTGTGAAGGCCCACGGTCTGGCGGTGTCCTACCTCAATAGACATCAAGCCGCTCAAATGGTAGATGCGAAGACCGGCCTCGTGGATATGCCGGAGTTGGTGCACATGGAAGATAGCAGGGCGCAGACGGTGGGCATACCGGGTGCCTATGACTATGGCTGCCAGCGGATTTCCTGGCTGTTTCATCTTATCACGAACTGGATGGGCGACGACGGCTTCTTGAAGAACCTCGACGCAACTTTGAAGAGGTTTAACATCGTCGGCGACACCCACTGGATGAAGGGCAAAGTAGCCAGGAAATACATCGAAAACGGTGAGCATCTCGTCGACATCGAATGTTGGGGCGAGAACCAGCGAGGGGAGATCACGCTACCGGGATTCGCGGTAGTGCGGCTGCCAACCAGAGAAGGGGGAAGAGGGTAAAAGGGGAAGACGGGAATAGGATTCTGGAATCAGCCCATGCAGCCATGCCAGTGTCAAGGTGAAACAACATGCCCGGCTAAAGCCTCTAGTCCCTGGAGTTCAGAGCCCTTTCAATGATTTGGACTTGAGGCTTCAGCCGGGTGGGCTATACCCTTGAATAACACCGATTGGCTTAACCGACGCAGCCCTGGTTCCCTTTTCCCCTTTTCAACCCGTTGCTGAAAGGAGCCAAGTATGGGTGGACGCGCCTTGGAAGGCTTGAAGGTCCTCGAGTGGGGTGGGTTTATCGCTGCTCCCTATTGCGCCGAACTTCTGGCGCAGATGGGGGCCGACCTGGTCAAGATTGAGTCGCCAGGCGCTGGCGATGAATCCCGCCGGTATGGTCCCTTCCCGGGGGACAGGGTTGACGCGGAAAAGAGTGGGCTGTTCCTTAGCCTTAATGTCAATAAACGGGGAATCACCCTCGATCCGGAGAAAACGGCCGGGAAGGCGGTTCTTCTCGATCTGCTGACCGGGGTCGACATCTTTGTGGTGAATCAGCCATGGATAGATCTCTGTGCGCTAGAACTGGACTACGAATCACTCCACAGGCTTTATCCCGGACTCATAGTGGCATCGATCACTCCCTATGGCTCTACAGGTAGTTACAAGAACTGGAAGGGCTACGACCTCAATTGCTGCGCTTTGGGCGGCATTACGAGCACGATTGGCTACCCTGACCGGGAGCCGCTGACTCCCCCTCTCTCGCAGGGTCATTTTCAGGCTGGATTAACGGCGGCCACGGCGGTCATGTTTGCGGTTCTCCATAGGGATTTGACCGGCGAAGGGCAACTGGTCGATATATCTGAGGCGGAAGTCTGGGCCACCATCCACACCGGTATGGGGATTCAGGGCTATCTGGAGGAAGGGAGAGTGCGGAAGAGGAGCGGCCATATTGTCCCCCACTTTCCGTATCCGGACGTCGTGCTGCCCTGCAAGGATGGTTCTGTCATCATCGATACGCCCCAGAACCGGCAGTGGGGACGCCTCTTGACGGTAATGGGAAACCCCGAATGGGCGAACGACCCGATTTTCAAAGACCGGATCCGCACCACGGACGAATACTCAGACAAGGCGGATGCCTACCTGACCGAATGGCTCTTGCAGCATACCAAAGCTGAGATATTCAAGCTTCTCCAAGATGCCAGAGTGCCGGCAGCGCCGCTGAGGACAGTCGAGGAAGTGGTGAACGACGAACATTTGCAGCAGCGTCAGTTCTTTGTCGATGTAAATCAAGCGGAAGTGGGAACCTTGAAGTACCCTGGAGTTTGCTATCAATTGTCGGCCACCCCATTCGTAGTCGAACGCCCATCGCCTCGCCTGGGCGAGCACAATGAAGAAGTGTATTGCGGACAATTGGGGTATGCCCATTCGGAGATAGCTCGTTTGCGGCGGGAGGGTGCGATATGATGACTGGCAAACTTCCTCTTTCTGGCGTCAGAGTGGTCGATTTTGGTTGGGTTTGGGCGGGCACCTTGCTCGGTAGCATACTGGGTTCTTATGGGGCAGAAGTCATAAAGATCGAATCGAAACGACGGCTGGACGGCATGCGCTTGGGCAAGGTATTTGAGGTTGGGGAGGGGTTGGAGAAGAATCCCTTCTTCCAGAATCTCAATCGCAACAAACTGAGCATGACCATGGACATGTCCAAAGATGAGGGAGTGTCGCTCCTCAAGGAGTTAGTTAAGAAAAGCAGTATCGTCATCGAGAACTTCGCGCCGGGAGTCCTCGCTCGTCGCGGCCTCGATTATCGCTCGCTCGAACAGGTCAAACAGGACATCATTATGGTCTCCCTTTCGCCGATGGGTCAGCACGGCCCGTTGGCGAATCTGGTGACCTATGCGCCGATAATCAGCGCCCTATCCGGCATTGATAGTCTCGTCGGTTACCCGGGAGAAAGTCCGATCGGCTTTAAGCACGCTTACGCCGACGTGGTGGCCAGCATCTGCGCACTCTTTGCTCTTCTCGTGGCCGTCAGGCACCACAACAAAACCGGGGAGGGCCAGTATATCGACCTGTCACAGGGTGAAGCGGTCTTGCCATCGCTGGCGGAGCCCATCCTGGATTACCAGATGAGTGGACGGGTCAGGTCACCGAGAGGCAACAACAGCGAGTTCATGGCACCTCACGGGGTCTACCCCTGCGCGGGCGACGACAAGTGGGTCTCGATCGCTGTGAAAACGGACGAAGAGTGGAGAAGCCTTTGCGGTGTACTCGGCAATCCTCCTTGGACGGCCGAGCCATCCTTCGCCAACCTTGCCGCCCGCATCACCAACGCCAAAGAGCTAGACAAACATATCGGCGAATGGACATCCGGGCGTGATTCCTATGATGTGACGCAGGCGCTGCAAAACGCCGGCGTGGCCGCGGCTCCAGTTCTGGACACCGAGGGTGTATTTCTCGATCCGCAATTCAACCAGCGAGAGGCTTTCGTCAACGTGGAGCACCCGATCACGGGAAACACAGTTCTCTACAACTGGCCGTGGAAAATGGCCAGCATGCAGAACCGGATGCAGCGTGCCCCCCTTCTAGGAGAGCATAACAACTACGTTTTAGGCGAAGTGCTGGGACTGCCGGAAGCGGAGATCCAACGCTTTATCGATCAACAGGTTGTCTATTAGGAGCACCGGCTGGTTGCTGTAAGTCCCTCTCGTGGAAAACCCCGTTGACTTTTGACCCGACCTATTGTAGCATTGAAAGTGAGAACAGACATGCAACATGCGCTCAGGAGGTGTGGCGATGGTTAACCGCAGGAACGACTGGCAAATAGAGGTCGGCATCATGCAAAAGGAAATGGAGCGCTTTTTGGGTCGCTTCGCTCAGTGTACGAGTCCTCTCGCTCAGTCTTCATCAGGCGTCTGGCAGCCATTGGTGGATATTTACGAGACCGCCGAGGACTTGGTGATTCTTATCGACTCGGCCGGTGTATCCTGCGAGCAGATCAAGCTATCGTTGTTGGGACGCACCCTTACCATCAGGGGTGTGCGACCAGATCATCTCAGGGGCATCCGGCGAGCCTTCCACCTCATGGAGATAAGCTTCGGACCCTTCGAACGCAGCTTAGAACTCCCCGTTGCCGTCGATGTCGAGAGGGTCAGGACCTCTTGCCATGATGGATTCCTAGAAGTGGTCTTCCCCAAATCTACCAGGGGCCAGGCGCAGGCCGTGGTAG
>JAUSEJ010001057.1 GCA_030650265.1 Dehalococcoidia bacterium
GGAGTTCTTATCCCGGCCGTTTCACGGCAGGCCGGGCATACAGTGAAGCGTCTGCCTGCCCGCCCGCCGAATACCCTAGATGCCAGTCTCTGCCTTGAGTGTTGCTGCCTTGTCTGTCTTCTCCCAATGGAGATTCAGGTCGTCCCTGCCGAAGTGGCCGAACGCGGCTGTCTTGCGATAAATGGGCTGGCGCAACTGCAGGTTTTTGATTATGGCTGCAGGCCGCAGGTCGAAGTGTGTATCGATCAGTTTCATGATGATTTCGTCCGAGACCTTGCCGGTGCCGAACGTCTCGATATTGACGGACAATGGATGCGCTACCCCTATCGCGTACGAAACCTGTATCTCGATGCGGTCGGCCAGTCCAGCCGCCACGATGTTCTTGGCAACATATCTTGCCGCATAGGAAGCCGACCTGTCTACCTTGGTGGGGTCCTTACCTGAGAATGCTCCTCCGCCGTGCCGCGCCACGCCGCCATAAGTATCAACGAGCAGTTTTCTTCCAGTGAAGCCGGAGTCACAGACTGGCCCGCCAATTACAAATCTTCCGGTACCGTTGACTAGGAACTTCGTTTTCTTGTCGATGAGATCCGCCGGGATCGACGACCTGATAACGCGGTCGGTGATGTCGCGCGTGATGGTGTTCAGGCTGATTTCGGGGTCGTGCTGGGCGCCTATGACCACTGTGTCGACCCTGACCGGTTTTCCATAGGAGTATTCTATGGTCACCTGGGATTTGCCATCCGGTCTCAGGTAGGGGAGTATGCCCTCCGTCCTGACCTGGGCCAGTCGCCTGCAAAGCTGGTGGGATAGCTGTATCGGCATAGGCATGAATTGAGGTGTCTCATTGCAGGCAAAGCCTACCATCATCCCCTGGTCTCCAGCGCCGATAGCATCCAGATTGGTGTCATTATCGCTGGTGTGGTGATGTTCGGGTGTCCTGGTCTCGAGTGACTGGCTCACGCCCATGTCGATATCCGCGGACTGTTCGTGAATGGATGTGAGGACCCCGCAGGTGCGATAGTCGAATCCGTATTCGGGCTTGGTGTAGCCGACTTCCTTGACCACCTGACGGGCGATGCCGATGATGTCAGCGTAGGCCTTCGTGGTTATTTCGCCCATGACGATGATCATGCCCATCGTTGCTGCCGTCTCGCAGGCGACACGGGCGTTGGGATCCTGGGTCAATATGGCGTCGAGTACCGCATCCGAGACCTGGTCGCATACTTTGTCCGGATGACCCTCAGCCACTGACTCGGAGGTGAACAGATACTTCGGTGA
>JAUSEJ010001058.1 GCA_030650265.1 Dehalococcoidia bacterium
TCATGCCGGAAGGGCCGCAACCTTCGGAAGGGGCGACGTCTCTTTCACGAGGTTCGCGATCCAAAACGGTCCCCCTTCGCGATCCAACCTCATCTTTACCGCAGCCCTATGGCCTGATAAAATATAGCCGTGAAACAAGTGGCCGGCCTGCACGGCAAGTTGTCAACTGTGAGGAATGAGAGATTGAACGTGAACATCGCCTGGCCTTTTCATTTGGCCGGCTGCGCCGGTATCCCCTATCGCGGCGCAATGCCAGCGAGCGAAATGACTAGCGAATCAGCCCCGATATCCAGGGTCAGCCGGCTTCCCGCGGTAGGGTCGTAGAAGCCGACCCGCGCGCTCCGAATCAGGCCCAACTGATCCGCCCTAAGGGGTAAACTGTATCGGTCGGAAAACTCCTCTCCCTTCTGCCAGAATGAAGTCGGGTAATTGCCGTCCAATGGCTCGCTATCCTTCTGTGCCACTATCGTCCCGGCGCTATCCAAAAGGTGAACAAAGATCTTGTAGTCCTTCGTTACCTCGCCGTCGACCCGCCAATAAAGCGTTAGACCGAGCTGTATTTGTCCGCCTGGCCCGCTGGGCTGCCTATCGATCGCCAAATCGTATCAATGCAAGTTGAAGGCGCCGCCGTAGGTAGAATCATGCCGATTTGGCGGGCTAACGGCAGGCGGCGTCTGGCTAACCTTGATTCGCCCCAGAAGGGCCGTCGAGTTGTTCGAGCCGTTGAGCTTCAGCCTCGTCATTGTCTCTAGCAGACAAGCGCCGACCTCCAGACGGTAAACGCCCGGCCCTATCGTCGGCGGAATTGCCAATAGATGAGGACCTTGGTAGATTTCGGTACGTTGCCAGAGACTGGTCGTACCAAAAGTATCGCCTGGTTGTTGGTCGTTCTGCGCCAGCAGTTGTTTTTGGTCATAGAGATGGACGAACACTGTGTAATCTTCGTTGGATGTCGCGAGCCTCCGCCACCACAAATTCACCTGTAACTCATCACCCGGTTTGACGGTGGCGAGAAGCCTGTCCGGAGACCCGGACGGTGATCCCTTTTTCGGCCCTTCCCGCGATACTTCAAAACCCACCATGCCCATCTTGCCGCCAAAATCAGCCAGCGTGGGGTTGGCCTCCCACTTCGAACTAACCGGCCTCGCCGGGAGGCTATCTATCGTGCCGAGCTCCGCCGACCCAAACTCCTTACCGTTTATCGCAACCGTAAGGCGCAGTCGGACCTTCTTGAGTGGTGGCAGCGGCAGCAGAAGTCTGCGTACATCTCTCACCACTTCGTTGGATTGCCATTCTTGAAGGTGAGCGGTACCGAAGACAAGCTCGCCATCCGAGGCGGGGACAGCGATTCCCTGGTCGTCGACCCACTCGAACGAGGCCGTAACGTCGCGCGCTTCGCCTCGCATGGCCTGCCAATAGACAACCGCCTCGGCATCCCAACCCTCCTCGGATGAGGGTGATTTCAACAGTAGTCTGGCTCAGGGGCGCGATCTCCTTTGGCGATTGACCCGCTCCCGGATTCGCTGCGGCAGGAAGTCATTCATCGTTGGCGGTCAGGCCGGGATAGGCTCTGGTCACCTCATTGCGGGATGCCGTGCCAACCGAAAGACCGTAATCAGGCGCTTCTTCGTACGAGGCGGAAAGGTTGAGCGTGGCCGCGAGCACCAGAGCGCAGCCAACCACGACGGCAGTTTAGGGCTCCAGGCGCCTCGGTAGAGCGAGAAAACCGGTGCAGACCGCAGCAAGGGTACCGATTATGGCCAGCAAACGATAGGCAAACTGAACCGAGTTTGCGACAAGCACTTTCTGCCAGAACAACGATGAGAGGGGATTCATGAGGCCTGCCAGCAAAACAGCCGCGGCAGGCAGGATGAGCACAGGTAGGAGATCTTTACGCCCTCTGGCGCAGGCAGCAAGAAGGACTATCAGCCCGCAGAAAGCAACCGCCGCCTCGACCAGTCCCATCTTGAAAGGCGGCGATCCGAGCTGGTAGAGTAGTCGAAGCTGGACGATCTGGTCAAATGATACCAACATCAATCTCTGCGCTGGACTTAGGTCGGGACGGGCCAAGTTTTCTGCAGAAACATAGCCGAAGTTCCGCAGTTTGAGTAGGTGACGAGTTTTCTGCGAGTTTTTTCACGCTCAGTAACGGGTGTTTTGAGGGGTTCCCTTGTGGCTTCTAGGCGTGAATGTTCAGGGAAAAGCAATGTAGTGTAATCGCCGGCGTCAAGGGAACAAGCTATAATGT
>JAUSEJ010001067.1 GCA_030650265.1 Dehalococcoidia bacterium
ATAGCAGACTCTACCCGAAGTCCTCTGGCCTTGAGACGCCTCTCGACCATCCTAAGATAATCTTTAATGCCGCTCTCGACCCATCCCAATTGCTCATCAAGGTATATCGTCCGTCCGTTGTCCACAACCAGCTCTTGGGGAAGCGTCCCCACCTGGAACAACACCACCTCCGCTCGCCCCCCGGCCGCCAACTCTGCGACTTCGTCGATAATGCCCTCAGCAAAGTCGCTTCCGTCTAGGGGCACCAAGATCTTCTGCATCATCTCTTCTCTTCCTTTCCCCAGGAAGCGCCCTGGCTTGACATCTCAGAACCGTTCTCATCCAATCTTCTTATCCAGAAACTAATTCTATCACTTGTTGCGCTAGATGTCAAGTTTTTTGAGTTATATACCATCTAATCCATATATGCAGGCCACTCGACAAGAGCCCTGGTTCTAAACTCAAACCTCCGAAGCCCCGTTTTCACTTTCCCGAACCCGACACCAGAGATTCCACGGCCGCCCTCAGATCCCCGCAGCGCTGAACAGGAGCTGAACAAGCCCCCCGGTAGCAGACGTAGGCTGAGAGAGCGCTTCCCGCAGGCAGTCCGAGCCGGCTAATGGTCTCGCGATCGGCGAACGGGTCCAGGGTCCGGACCAGCCGGCTAGGATGATAGAACGACAGCGATTCCTCTCGCCAACACCGCGAATCATTGGCCTCGCCCACTATCTGTATCTGCAAAGGTTCCTCAAGCAACCACCCAACCGCCCTGGCATACGTGGCGCCATAGGGTCCAAACTTCAGATAATCGGTAGCGAAGGCCCTCAGAGCTCCTTCGGCGGCGTGACGGTAGGTCTCATCGCCGTCAATGTGGTACAGGCGCAAGAGCACCAGAGACGCGAGGGAGTTGTCCACTATAGACCGGTCCCTCACCTCGAGACGCCCCAAGCCCTCGTATCCGTCCCAGATGTCATAGAATCCCCCCGAAGGGTCGCGGAAGCGCTCGTACATCAACTGGGCCAGTTCTCGAGAACGCTCGAGATAAAGGGATCGGCCGGTGGTCTCATACGCATCCAGAAAGGCGGACGCAGCCCACACCTGGTCCACAAGCAGGCCGGCGCCTCTGGATTGGCCGTCGTAATAATGCGAGACACCCTCGCCCGACCGGAACATTCGCGTCCACAGGAACTCC
>JAUSEJ010000840.1 GCA_030650265.1 Dehalococcoidia bacterium
GGTTACCGTCGACGGAAGGTCATCGACAACTTCGTCCACTCGGTCCTGAAGACAGAGGAAGACGTCGCCCAGAGTTGGGTCGACAACCGCCTGACCATCGCCTGCCGGGAGGGCTTCAGCCTGGTCTACGACGAATTCACCCGCTCCAGGCCTGAAGCTAACAATGTGCTTCTGTCCGTTCTCGAAGAAAAGATTCTTGTTCTACCGCCTAGTCGCAATGGCAACAGCTATTTAAAGGTGCACGCCAATTTCGCCGCGATTTTCACATCCAACCCCGAGGACTACGCCGGGGTGCATAAGACCCAGGACGCTTTGCTGGACCGGATGGTAACCATCGATCTCGACTACTTCGACTGGGAGACCGAGGTGGCGATCACCCAGTCACGGTCTGGAATCGCCATCGGGGACGCCGAGCTCATAGTTAACCTCGTACGCGCCTACCGTGAGGCGGGAGCCTCCGAACCGAGTCCTACCGTGCGCAGTTGCATCATGATCGCTAAGGTTCTTGCTTTGCGGGAGGCAAGAGCGGTGGATGGAGATTCGATCTTCGTTCAGACTTGTCTGGACGTCCTCGCCTCAGCCATGAGTCGGGCGGCGAAGTCGGGGAGCAAGACGTCGCGAAGGCGTGACCTGGTGCTTGAACTTATCCGAGAGCACTGCCCGCGCGATGTTGAGTCTCAGTTCGTCGGCTCGCTGGCGGTCGCGTAGCATTGGTTAGCGCGCCCAATTGGTCAACCGAAAGAAAGCGAAACAGAGCGAGGCCGAAAGGAGCAATGGTCATGGGAGAGCTGAGGACAATGCACGATATTCGCACCCTGCGTAGCGTCGTTACCCGGGCGGCGCCGCCTGACGAGGGGGCCGCATACCTCCATCTCCACCGCCTGGCCACCGAGAAGCTACGCCTGGAGAAGGAGGTTGAGATCTGGCAACGCAAGCAGGAGCGTATCGAAAAGCGTCTTACCGAGATCGAGCAACAGATGGCGAACATTCGCCCGGGAACCGGGAACATTACCGTCGAGTCGAAGATAAACCGTCCGCAGAGGACCCTGCGTCAGATAGCGTTAGAGTACTAAGTTCAAAGAGTTTCTTGGAGGTTAGCAATGGCGGAGAGACACGGACCGGATGAAGGTCGACGCGGTCCCAGGCGACAACGGCCTTCTGAGGGCGAAATACGCGTCGATTTGGGATTAGGAGATCTCTTTAAGGGGATCGGCAACCTTTTAGAAATGGTAAACGATATGGCTGGAGAGGGAAAACCCGAGACCAGCCGCACGGGAGAGGTCCGCGGCCCAGGCGGGGCCAAGGGCGTCTACGGATTCTCGGTGAAGGTGGGGTTGGGCGGCAAGCCGGTCATCGAGCCCTTCGGGAACATCCATTCTGCCGATGGCGGCTCTCAGGTTTCCGAAGTTCGCGAGCCGTTGGTGGATGTTTTCGACGAAACTGACCATGTCCTCATAGTGGTCGAACTTCCAGGGGTTGCCGAAAGCGCTATCAAGATCGAAGTGAAGGATGACATTCTCACCTTGAGTGCGGAGGGTCGCGACCGGAAATACGCCAAAGAACTTCTTCTGCCGTACGTCGTCGATCCGTCAACCGTGAAGCAGAGTTACCAAAACGGCGTTCTGGAAATCCAGGTGGGCAAGGTTGAAAAATCCAAGTCTTAGGGCAACTTCTGTCTGAGAGAGGTAAACGGGATTCGACATGGCTGATGAGCATAGTTTGGCCCTGCGCATAGCCGAAGCGCTCCCCAAGGATGTCGGACGAGGCATAGCTCGTTTGGACCCGGCGGATATTGAGGCTCTAGGAGCCGCCATCGGTGACATAGTTGAAGTCGTCGGCAAGCGGCGGGCAGTTGCCCGTGTCATGCCAGCCTATGTGGCTGAGCGGGGCAAGAGCATGGTGCAGGTCGACGGCATAATCCGGGAGAATGCCCAGGCAGGTATAAGCGATCGGGTACAGGTACGCAAGGTCGCGAGTCAGCCTGCTCGCAGCGTGACTCTCTCGTCCACCGGGGCGAGCCAGGCAGCCCTTCGAGGTCAGGATGCTCGCTATCTAGGCCGTCTGATTGAAGGTGTGCCGCTCTTAGTCGGTGACCGTGTAAGGGTAAACCTCTTCGGGACGCGTCCTCTCGACCTCGCAGTGCATGAGACCTCTCCCAAGGGGATCGTCCTGGTCGATGGTGCTACTGTAGTACGGGTTAGAGACGAACTCGCTCCCGCCCGGGGCCTGGCCATTTCCTACGAGGATATCGGCGGTCTCGGTAAGGAAACATCTCGCATTCGGGAGATGATCGAACTGCCACTTCGTTACCCCGAAGTGTTCGAGCGGCTTGGCATTGACGCGCCCAAAGGGGTTCTCCTCTACGGACCACCCGGCTGTGGCAAGACACTGATCGCCCGGGCAGTGGCGTTTGAGACGGCAGCCCATTTTATTCATGTAGCCGGGCCCGAGGTAATTCATAAATTCTACGGCGAGTCCGAGGCTCACTTG
>JAUSEJ010001076.1 GCA_030650265.1 Dehalococcoidia bacterium
GCAACGACGACGACTGCTTCCGGCATGGTCGGATTGAGTTCTTTTCCCATAACTGGTTGCGGTAATGTCTCCGGAGGGCCGTGGAGCTTTACTTACACTTGGCGGAATGGCACGCAGCCTAGCTCTCCTGCAAGTCAAGTCGAAGGTCCGGACGCCGTGCAGGTTGCGCCTTTAGGAAATGAAGTGTACGAGGCGGTCAAAGTCGACTAGAGACCTACGGGTATTCTTTGAACAGCTTTTTTCGAGAAGAGAGAGCGTTGATGGAGCAGATGCCTGAACCCTAGCCGAAAAATACTGCTTCTGATTGATAAATGGCATGAGTCCCCAGAACATCGTGTGTTATCTACACCGAATGGCTCTGGCTCACAGTCAAATACGAGAGCGTCTAACTGAACGACTGCGGTACACGGTGCCCCCGCGTGAGGGGTACGTGTGCTGAGAATGTACGTTTGAACGCACAAAGCATGCACGGTGCCCACGCGTGAGGGGTAGGTGTGGTGCGAAAAGGTCTCAAAGGTCCCCCAAGGTCCTCTCGCCCACGCTTGAGGGGTAGGTGTGCTAAAAGGTGGTGCCAGTGGCGAACTCCCTTTATCGTTCGCCTCCCGTGTGGCCTCTGTGACCTTCGCCTGCATCCAGTCGCCCTGTCCTGTCAAAAGTTTCCCACAACCGCAGCCGCTGCTCATCGCCGAGTCTGTACACGTCGATTCCGGCCTTTGTAGCCGCCTCTCGGCGCCGCTCGGCGTTGCGGGCAATCTGGCCCAGCCGGTCTAGCTGCTCGTCGCTCAGGCCAGACAAGTCCCACCGTTCGCCGTCGAAGCTGGCGCCGCCCGCTTCCGACATCGCCTGCGCCTCTTCCACCTCTTCCGGCGTGAGGTGTTCCCCATCTTCCCTTTCCGGTTGCCCACTCGTCCTTCGGTTGAAGGATTCTAGCTTGTCAAGTCGTCTGTTCAGCAACAATGTTTTGCGCCTCCTCTAGTATCTCCTCTTGCTTTTGCCGTATCTGGTAAAGCGCAAGGTTATAAGCCCGTTCTGCTTTGATCCGCTCTACCGCCTCAACCCGTCCTGCTAAGTTCAATGTTTGCCTCCAGTTGCCGAAGTCTATCTTCCAACTCGCCCGCTTGCAGCACGGCCACAAGGGCCCTGGCCAGCGCCGCCATTGCCGTGGCTCGCCGGGTGTCAAGCGCCCCGGTGTGAACCTCATTAAGCGCCAGCTCCAACTTATCGTAAATTGGCAATAATCGCGCCGGTATGGCCCCCCGCAGTCTTGCAGCCGTGGAAGAATTGCGGCCGCCCCTGGCCCTGGCCGCCTCTCGATCGGCCTGTCTTGCCGGGTCATGGCCATAGCACAAGCCGGAAGAGAGCGCGAAGGCCCCGCAAGGTTTGCCATCCTTCCGGGTCGCCGTACACCTCCTCTTGGGTTCAGTTCGTTCCTGTTCACCCATCGCTTGCATCATGCCGCCCGCCGTTCTCGAACCACACGGAAGGCCGCCGTGGTCGCCCGATAGCCGCAAGAAGGGCACTCGCGCAGAATAGCGCCAGTATCCCAAGACGGCCTATAGCCGCCTACTATGTAAAACTCGCCCGCCGCTCTTACAGTGCCGCAGCCGGGACAGCGCCTATAACGCCATGCTGTACCCATGCTTCACCTCTAAGTCCATCGCTCTATTACAGATGCGATCTCAATCTTGAACTTCGCCGTTATGTCGCGCTCTTCCTGCTCTACTTCCTCGAACTTCTCCGGGTCGACATACTGCGACAGGCTACTTAGTATGAGGCCTCTGGCCTCCGAATCTCCCAAGGCCTCCCATTGATAGGCGCCGGGCTTGTCGATGTTCTCAGGTAGGTTATAGAGCAGTTCGTCGCCTTCGTTTAGGCCACAACGGATAAACTCGAACTCACCCTTGCACCACTCGAGAATGTCATCACGCGCAGAAAGAGGTATCTGCTTGCCCTTGGAGTCTAAGTCGCCGAAGTACAGAATGACTATCGGCTTCTCGGGGTAGTTTTGGCCTATCAACTCTAGATGCTTGGCTATGCCCCACTTGAAGTCGAGTGACGGATCCCCCTTGAAGGGCCTTAGCGTGATATGTCTAGTGTAGTGCTCGAACTGTGAACGCATGGCCGCAGCCTCGAACCACACCTCAACATAGTTTGGCTGGGCCTCCCATTTGTCCAGATTGCAGCCAAGGCTATATACTTTGCGTTCTAGCCAGTCTTCGGCGCCGACGTAGCCAAAGCCACGGTATACGGTATTCCTGCTATCATCGGCGAGTGTGTCCGGCGCCCAGCCGCCATAGAAGTGCTTGCGCGCTCTAGTCACTAGTGGTAGGAATTTGCTTTTGTAGTCGCCTTTGTCGCTGTATATGCCATCTTGAAACAGCCGGTAGAATAGCCACCGGGCAGTCACGGAATAAGGTACGCTCTGAACGGCCGTTAGGGCCTGAGCCAATATGGCTTGCCCCGCCACGTTTGGTTTGTAATCAAGCGCTGTTGTCATTGGCTTTGCCTCCTGTTGTGACTGGTGTACCCACTCG
>JAUSEJ010001081.1 GCA_030650265.1 Dehalococcoidia bacterium
ACAACCTTGAACGGCCCGCTGCCGATAGGGGTCTTTCTCCATGCTTCCTCGCCATTTCGCTCAATGTACTTCTTTGGCATCACGGATACCATCGCCTCGAAGCCAGCACCGTCAATCAGGTCCCATTGGGGCGACTTCAGATTAACCGCCACCGTGTAGTCGTCCACCAATACGACGCTGGCTACCACGGCGCGCCAGGCGGGTGCGTCTGTCTGCAGGGTCACAGGCTCCAACATCTTCTCGAGGCTGAACTTGACATCCGCCCCTGTCAGATCGTCGCCATTGTGGAATTTTACCCCCTTCCTTATGTAGAAGGTATGGGTCCGACCATCGGGGGATATCTCCCATCGCTCCGCTATGCCGGGCCTTTTCTTACTGTCCGGTCCGTAATACACCAGGCTATCGAAGATGATGCCCCCGAGGTTATTGAAGGACACATTGTCACCTTGAGGATCAAGTCGGCCTCCGCCAGACCCCCCTGCGATGGTCAAACTGCCGTAAGGCTTCGTGTCCGCCGTCGAGGCGCTTGATGGAGCCGGGGTCGAAGGCGTCGTAGCGCAGGACGCCAATACCAGCGACCCAGCCATCATAACTGCCAGGGCCAATCCAGCCAACCTAGGACGATGCATCATGATATCTCCTTCACACCTACTCACACGTTATCTACAGCAACCATGCTGACCGAGTCTATCCCCGATGATGTGAGTCCTTCTATTGGGTCTTCATCGACGCGAGAAACTGGGCCAGCCAATTCGACTCGTCGGGAATCCAATCAGCCAGCCACTTTGCCGGATTGCCAGCCAGTTCGACAAAACCTAGCTCCCCAACGTAGTGATTAGGCATGCAGTCCATGGGACAATACATGAGCTTGTTCAATTTCGAGAAAAGACCGCATTCCTTCATATCCTTATGATGGGCCATGATGGCATCCAAGTAATACTCTGTAGGTGGCAGCTTCTTCCGACTGGACCTATCGTCCCCATAGACGGAGCCCAATCCCAACCGCAAGGCGAAGATGACAGGAAACACTCCGT
>JAUSEJ010001093.1 GCA_030650265.1 Dehalococcoidia bacterium
GTGTCCCACAAGGCTGAGGGGGGACTCATCAGAGCGACCGCCCGAATCTGCGATAATCGTATCGACGATATTTCACTATCGGGCGATTTCTTCATCCATCCACCGCACCTGCTGACTGCACTGGAGCGGGTGCTTCGGGGCGAGAAGTTGGAGGAAGGAGCGCTGGGAAGCCGGCTCACCGACTTCTATGCCACGTCCACTGTCCAGTCGCCTGGGGTAGTCGCCGAAGATTGGACAGCAGCCTTGCTGCTGATGCGGAGCGAGGCATGGGCAAAGGAGGGTGGCCATTGAGGGAGAATCCAAACAGGGCAAATGAATTGGTTAATCTTCTCGGTGATGCGATATCGACGAGTCCGTTGGAATGCGAGCTCTACGCCCACGACCTGGCGGCAGTACCATCCTTGCTCGCTAAAGCACTTGTTCGTGCCACTCCGGATGCAGTGGCGAGGCCGCGCACAGTCGAAGAGGTCTCAGCTCTGCTCAAATACGCTTCTACTCATCGCCTGCCGGTGACGCCCCGAGCCTCGGGAAGCACCGCTTTTCATAACGCCGTGCCGACCAATGGGGGAATTCTTCTCGACCTAAATGCCTTCAGAGGCATTAAGGATGTAGATACGGCAAGGCAAACGGCGACAGTGCTGGCAGCCACTCGCTGGAAAGACTTGGATGACGAGCTGCGCTACCGATGGGGGCTCGCGGTTAAGACTTATCCCACCAGCGCCCCTTCAGCCACGGTAGGGGGTTGGTTTAACATGGGCGGCCAGGGGGTCGGGAGTATCAAATACGGTCATGTGCGGGACTTGGTCGAGCGAGCCGAGGCCGTTCTGCCAAGCGGCGAAGTGAAGGCGCTTGGCGCAGAATCAGACCCACCACTGTCCTGGTTTTCGGGGACGGAGGGCACTTTGGGCATCGTCACCAGTTTAAGCCTGTCTTTGCGACAGGCGCCGGAAGCGGTATCATCTCACCTCTTGTCCTTTGCCGATTTGGCGGCGCTGCAACGTACCGCAATTGCCCTGAGCAACCATCCGGCTAAGCCATATCACCTGCACTTCGCCGATGAGGCTTACAGCAGGATGGCGCGAGAGGCAGGGTTGGCGTCGCCGACACCGGCCGGCTTGCACAGCCTCTTCGTACGCTACGAGGGCAGCGAGGCCGAAATGGCAGCGGGTGCAAGCCACATTTCGGTTCTGACCCGAGAGAATGGCGGAACAGCGTTCTCCGGAGAAATAGCCGCGGAAGAATGGCAACACCGCTTTTCCGAGGTTCGCATCAAACGGGCGGGTCCGACGCTACTAGGGGTCGAGGTTCTACTGCCGCTGTCGAGACTCGCCCAGTTCATCGCCGCCGTTCAAAACTTGGGAAGAGGCTACGGAGTATCCTTCTGCACCTACGGCTCAATCGTTTCGGTCGATTACGTACAGCCCAACGTCTTTTTCCCGACCGATGAGCGCCGGGGCTTCCCGTATCTTCTGTCGCTTAGCCTCACAAAGAAACTGCACGACGTCGCCCACAGGCTCGGCGGACGACCTTATGGAGTGGGACTGTGGAACACGCCTTATCTTGGCCAGGCCTACCCGGCCAGGGAATTGGAGGAACTCCGTCGACGCAAGCGCCTTCTCGACCCAAGCGGCATCATGAATCCTGGCAAGCTTTATGCGCCGCCTCTACCGCTTACTCAACCATTCTTTGGTCTGGCGATGGATGCCCTTGCCCTGATGTTCAAGACGCCTTTGGTAAGGGGCAATGGTCAAGAGGCACGTATGGTTCCTGGTCCTTGATCGTTGACCCCTGACCCCGACGAACGAAGAGGTAACCAATGACGAGCACCCAGTTGAAGAAGCTATTCTTAACGGGCCTTTCCGAAGAGGCGACCATTTGCGCTCGCTGCGGCTATTGCAGCAGCGTCTGCTGCACCCATCGCGAGTTGGGCTGGGAATCCACCTCCCCGCGCGGCTGGCTGGCAATGTTAAGAACGTTTATCAAGGATGGCCAGATGCCGGTGCGCTTTCCTGCAGACTTCGTGCATCGACTTTATAACTGCACCCTCTGCGGCAAATGCGCTCAAGTCTGTCCGACCAATATCGACCTTCGGGGGATTTGGCTCACCTTGCGCCAGGCGATAGCTGACAGAGGACAAGGCCCGGCCTTCATTGAACGGATGTCAGATGCGGTGAAGAAAGAACGTAACGTTTTCTCGATGCCTAACGAGGAACGGGGTGAGTGGGTCGAATATATGGTTGGCGCTCCTGAAGACCACTATCAAAGGGAGAAGGCAGACGTCCTATACTACGTAGGCTGCATCTCTTCATTCTCGCCGGCGGTTCACCACGTACCCGAATCGCTGGCAAAAATCCTTGAAATGTCCGGTGTGAGTTTCAGTATCTTGGGTAGTGAAGAGTGGTGCTGCGGCTTTCCTCTAGTTGCCGCGGGACTCCGCCAGGAGGCCGATGTACTGATCGCCCACAACATCGAGCGGGTCAAGGCGCTTGGCGCGAAGACCATAGTCTTCAACTGCCCTTCGTGCTACCACGCTTGGAGTCATGAGTACCATCTGGAAGGGATACAGCTACTGCATGAGTCGCAATATCTGGCCCGTCTCATAGTCGAGGGAACTGTCAAACTGGGAGCCGTTCCCATAAGGGCAACCTACCACGATCCCTGCGATTTGGGCCGCAACTCCGGCGTCTACGAGGAGCCGCGATCGATTCTGGAGGCGATTCCAGGGCTGGAGTTTATCGAGCTACCCCATAACCGGGGGGAAGCGCCCTGTTGCGGCGGAGGGGGCGACTTCGAGATGCTGGATCCCACGATGACCAAGCGCATTGC
>JAUSEJ010000845.1 GCA_030650265.1 Dehalococcoidia bacterium
TTCGGAGTGCCTCTGCTGGTCGTGGCTTTGGCTTTGCCGGCTCTCCGTCCGCTGATGATGCCAGGCTTCATCAAAGGTGACGATAACGATCTGCATCTATTCCGTTTCGTCGAGTTCCATCGTCTTGTCACTTCCGGCGACTTCTTCCCTCGCTGGTTTTCGGATCTGGCGCTGGGGCACGGCGAGCCCCTTCTGAACTACTATCCTCCCCTCACCTATTATGTGTTCGAAGTTTTTCATCTCATCGGTTTTGGCTTCGTCAATGCCATCAACCTGACGCTAGCGTTGGGTGTGGTGATGTCTGGACTCGGCATGTATTGTTTCGGGCTCCAGATTAGTGGTCGGCGCCGCGTGGCCTTCTTGGCCGCGATCGCCTGCATGTACCTGCCATATCGGCTGCTCGACATTTATGTGCACGGAGCCTTTGCCGAAGCTACGGCATTCGCCCAGCTGCCCTGGCTTCTGGCATCGTTCTACGCTCTTGCGACTAGAAGATCGACCATTTATTTGTTCACTTCTGCCCTTTTGTTGACAGCTCTTCTCCTCGCCCACCAGATCGCCATCTTCTTCGTGCCGGTCCTGTTCGTGTATAGCCTGGCACTATGCCTTCGTTCTCATTCCCCGCGTAAATGAATCGTCTTGACTATCGTCGCCATGGTTTCGGGTTTTGCGACTACCGCTTTCTATTGGCTTCCTGCCATGGCTGAGGTGAGCTACTCTTCAGTAGATCGCGCTGTCCCTCCCGACGTTAGTCCCGCACAAAGGCTGTTGTTAATGCCATTCGACCATTTGGTCCAGTCTCAACTCCTGTACCAGTTCGGCTCGCCACCTTTCCAATTGGGTCTGGTAGAGGTGGTTGTTGCTTTCTGTGGGCTGATTGCCATCCTTGCTGCCTGTGCCAGACGCCACAGGCAGCTCCTGCCTGTTCTGATTCTTCCGGTCGCGGCTGTTCTACTAGCTTGCCTCATGACTTCTGCCTCCCTGTTGTTTTGGGAAAAGGTTCATGTAGCGAACTCAATCCAGTTTGCCTATCGTTTGCTATCCCTAATAGGTACGTTTGCCGCGGTATGTACCGGTCTTCTCGCTTTGCCCAGGCGTCTGGGGCCATACATTGCGGTTGCGATTGGCGGCGCTTTGGTGCTCACTGCTACTTTCTCCCTTGCCGTTTCGTACGAAGATGTGCCGGATTACGGCCTTTCGCTTGGTACTTCATCTCGCTATCAGGTGACCAGGGACAGGCCCGGGTTGAGCCACAACGATGAATGGCTTCCCGCCGTGGCTAACCTGGGAGCGAGTCAATCGCCCCAGCAGATAGCACTGTTGAGCCGAACAACTATTGAAAGAAAGGGGCCGCTTGCCTATCGATTTGAGGTGGCGGCGGACGAGGCCACCAGCTTGCGTTTTCACGCATATGCTTTTCCAGGCTGGCAAGCTAAGGTTGACGGTCAAGCCTCCGTCATTAACCCTTCCCTTCCTCTCGGCATCGTGAGCGTTGCGGTTCCGTCCGGCAGCCATACTGTTGATCTTTGGTTTGCGGATACGCCGGCAAGAATGGCCGGGCGTCTGCTCTCTCTGGCCTCTTTGTTGGCCTTGGCTGTTATATTGCTTGCGAGAGGGCGGCGCTGGAAGGCGGGCCACTATTTGGGTCTTTCGCTCTTGGTATTTGTCGCGATTCTGGTTGGCGTCGACTTAATACCAAGGGCTCCCAAGGCCATGGGGCAGGAGCTCAGCCTTAACGGCCAGCGCCCAATGCAAGTAGATTTCGGTCAATTGATTCGACTGGCTGGCTTTGAGTTGAAATCACCATCGACCGAGGAGGGTTGGCAGGCCGAGGCGGTCGTTTATTGGCAGGCTTTGCGGGGCGAAGCGCGCGATGTGACGGCCTTGTTCGAGTGGGTAGACGACATGGGAGTTGCTGTCTCCGCTTCAAATGGCGAACTCGTCTTTGGCACCGCTCACCTTCAGGACTGGCTACCCAACGAGGTTGTGAGGGACGTACGCAGACTGGTGCTGCCCCCGCGCCCGCTCAGAAATGTTCGCCTCCGTCTCACGGTGTCGGCGAACGGCGGAGAACTGGGGTTGGCTGAGCTCGGCAGGTTGGACAGCCTGCAAGCGGGGCCGGTTGTTTCGAATTTGGCGGCTAGACCTGTCTTGGGTGATTTTGCCGGAATAATGGGCCTGGTGGATTTCAAGGTAGGGCGTGAAGTGTTGGGAAAGGGATCGCCATCCGATTCTTCGGGAAAGCTCCTGGCCACTTTCAAACCCGGTGATGAGATGCAGGTGAATTTGTGGTGGCGGGGGCTCGCGGCGTCCAACGAGGATTATAAAGTGTTCGTCCATCTCTACAACCATGATTTCCAGTTGCTGGCGCAGCACGATCGACAACCCGGCCATGCTTTTGGTACGACGAGTCTCTGGCAACGAGGTGAAATTTACCAGGACCCCCATTCTTTGGCAATTCCGCTGGCGGCAAAACCGGGCGTGTACCGTTTGGAGGTGGGCGCCTATCAGTTGATCCGCATAAAGAGGCTGAATAGGGCCGACTCGGATAACTCGACCTACATATTGGGCCGGATCAAGGTTAGCCCGATGTCGTCTGCCACCAGTCCATCCAATCGTCTTGATGCTACTTTCGGCGGCGCTCTCAACCTGAAGGGATACGAAACTGCGGTCGAGAAGCCGGACACCGTAAGGTGGACCCCTTTGTCAAGACAGTTGGGAGCCAGTTCTTAAGGTGGTTAAACCTCTCTTCCTAGTTATTTCTATGATGCTTGCTTTAGGCAGTG
>JAUSEJ010001102.1 GCA_030650265.1 Dehalococcoidia bacterium
GCATCCTTCCGGTGATCGTGCCGCCCCTACGGTTGATATAGTGATTCGCGAATCGCCCTATTTTACCGATTCGATGAACCCGGCCAGCCAGTTGGTGCCGGCGGGAACGCGCTGTTCGGCCCAGTTGGCGATGTTGCCGTAATTGGCCAGGAATCCTATGTCGCCAGCGTAGAAGGCGGGAAAACAGTCTAGGGGACACAAGACTAGCTTGAATTTCGCGTACAGGTCGTTTTCTGTCATTACTTGATGGTGGTCCAGAGCCAAATCCAGGTAATACTCGGTGGGCGCAAGCCTATCCCAACTGGCCGGGTTATCGCCGTAGACGGAGCCAACCCCGAGGCGCAAGGCAAAGATGCACGGTATGACGCCGTGCGTGGCTAGCCACTGATACCCTTCGACCATGGTATCCCGGGCCTCTTGCCAGGTCTGGCGGCCGTTGTCTGGCATCAGATTGAGACCCCCGACAAAGAGACCGGCCACGTTGCCAACCCCAAAAACATCTATAGCATCGAGAAAGCCCTGTTTGTAGCCATCGTGCCCATCCCGCCTGGCCTTTCCCGGACAGACCTCTTCGAACAGTTCGGGGTCCCAGACTTCCATTTGGTGGGTAATGGCAGAAATTCCCGCGTCCCTTAGCCTTTCGAGGTTCTTCCTGCTCATCGGCTGAGAGTTGATAACGAAGTATGGTGTGTAGGGGGCTGCTTTCGCCATGCTCTCGACGAAATTGAGATGGATCTTCACCTCGTTGTCATGGTCCTTGAACCCGCCCATCTCGAACCGGCCCTCGACCACCCTCGTCTGCGAGGTGAAGATCTTGTAGGCCTCGACGGTCTCGTCCAGATCTACATGGATGGGGACACTGGTTCCCAACGAGCGGGCGTCATCCTGCGTGGCGTTATAATTGCAGAATTTGCACTGTTCTCCCCGAGAAAAGTACTCGCAAAAACGCGTGGCACCGAAGCTAAAGCAATGCCGGTCGAAGGCGATGAGGCTGGTTACCGGACTGCCCTTGCTGGTAAACGCCTCGTCTGCCCAGCGTTTGTAGCCGGGGAAATAGACCTCCTCGACCTTCTCGTCGCCCTCAAATAGGCCGTATTTGCTCTCGCCTATCTCCTTAATCCAGTAAGGGCTGCGGGAGTTTCGGGCGGTTCTGATGCCCAAACCATTCTTCATGTAGGGGTAGCGCGGGCGCATGATGTAGCCGGGTTTCACCGTCTCCGGCCTCTTCTCGGCGATCCCCTTCATGGTGACGTCCATGTCGCGGCTTTGATAGGCTCCGGTAGGCCGCATCCAGTCGCTAACCTTGTCCATCTCCGC
>JAUSEJ010001105.1 GCA_030650265.1 Dehalococcoidia bacterium
TAAGCATGTCTCGCCGCTGCTTCTTCATCGTTCCTGTCCGCTACTGCGAGTATTTCGCCACAAACGAACAGTGCAAGTTCTGCAACTTTAACACGACCCAAGAGGACGCCAAGTTTGTTGGCATTAATCGCCAGGTTACCATCAACCTCGAGGACACGGTCGAGGCCTACAAGATGTGTGGCGCGGACGTCCCGATGATCGAGGGCAAGCTCGAGATGGGCGGCTTCATGAATAGCGAGACAGAGGGGAGAATCTTCTTCGATTTTATAGACAAGCTGGCTAACGCCCTGCCCTACAAGCCCAGCTTCGGTCTCATCACCGAGGCCATGAGCCGGAAGGACTATCAGAGACTGAAGGATGCCGGGCTCGACGTCACATCTCTCCAATTGGAGGTGTGGGACCCGGAGCAATTCTCCGAGATCGTGCCGGGCAAAGCGAAGCACTGTTCCCGCGAGCGCTGGTTGGAGGCCTTCCAGGATGCCGTGGACGTCTTTGGCGTTGGCCATGTTAGTGGCAAGATCATCGGCGGTCTGACCATGATCCCCGAGAAAGGTCACAAGACATGGCAGGATGCCCGGGACTCCCACATCGAGGGAAACGCCTGGATGATCGAGCACGGCGTATTCCCGACGTTTACCAATCTCCGCTTGCCACCAGGGGCGGTCTATGCCGAGGATCCCGGCAACCGGGCGAAGCTGCCACCTACCGAGTACTATCTGGAAGTGGCCAAGGCTCACGACGAGGCCATGAAGAGAACTGGCCTCTATGACAAAATGAGCAAGTTCCTCTATTGCGGCCTCTGTTGCACGGCGGCCCCGTACGTCGGCGATATCGGGGTAATCGAGCGATCCGGAGACGTTGGCAACTACATGGCCGACGTCGTCGAAGAGGACGGTAATTGGATGGCCAAGTTCCTTAATTCGATTAACGCACCGGCAACAGCCCAGTAGAACTATGAGGGCAAGAGCGGAAGAGGGGTCCACTCTTGCCCTTTGCCCTTCCCCTTTTCGCCTTTTCCCCTTTTAACCCCAATTAGCATGGAGGACACATGGTGACCAGAGTTGACGAATTCACAAAGAAATACCCGAGCCTGCCCCGAGACTTCATTGTTAAGTGGGAACTAAAGCAGCTCGGTATTCAAGACACCGAGGACCTTGACAAAGTTAGCAGTTGGCGCAGCCCTGAAGGCTCCTACCAGATGAAGTTCGACGATTACACTCTGCAGGAACTGGTGGAGAGACGACCGTCAAGGCTAAAGGACGGACTGATCCTCCGCCCGGAAAACTTCTACATGAAAAGCAGCGTAAGGGCTGAGCTCTGGACCAGCAAGAAGAGCCCTTATCAGATAAAGGAAATCAGCGATGGCAAGGTCGCCCTCTGCGAAGGAGAAGAAGCAGTAGAAAAAGATCTCCATTTCCTTCCCAAGTTTCGGACAGGGGAGATACCCAAGACTAGCAAAGGGATACCGATATCGAGGCTGGTCTCCTCGGCTCGCATCTGCTTTTTCTTCCAGCCCGTCCACCACTGCGAGTATTTCAATACGGGCGATCAGTGCCGTTTCTGCCAGTATAATACATCTGAAGATGATGGTCGCTCTCTCGGCTTGACCCGGCCGGTGACTGAGCATCCGGACGATATTGTCGAGGCCATCAAGATTCGTGGCTCAGAGGTAAGGCTGGTTGAAGGCCGATCGGATATGGGCGGCTTCAAAGACAGCGAGAACGAGGGAAGGATCTTTCTCGACCTCTACGGTAAAATAACCAATGCCTTGCCCTATAAGCCATATCTCGCTGTTCATACGCAGGCCATGAGCAGAAAGAACATGCAGCGGTTGAAGGAGTCGGGACTCGATGGCTACAACCTCCATATGGAGTGCTGGGACCGCGATATCTTTCCAATCGTAGTACCGGGGAAGGCCAAGCATGCGTCGTATGACGGTTGGATGGAGGCTCTCGACGATGCCCTCGACATCTACGGCGTGGGCAATGTGTCGATCAGGACCATCGGCGGCCTAACCTGCATCCCCGAAAACGGGCACCAGACCTGGCAGGAGGCGCGTGACTCCCACATGGCCCATAATCGGGAAATGATGAAGAAGGGCGCCTTCCCGGTCTTCGGCAGTCTGTCTTTGCCACCTGGCTCGGTTTTCGGGTCAAATCCTGCTAATCGAGCCAAGATCCCGCCAACCGAGTATTATCTCGAGGTAGCCATCGACCACCATGCCGCTATGAAGGAATTCGGCCTCTACGACACGCTGAACAGGTTCCTCTGGTGTGGAATGGACTGTGGTCATTCGATCTACGCGGGAGAACTGGGCGTCCTCGAATTGGCCGGGAATTGGGGCAAGTGGATGTCAACTGTCGTTCCCGACAAGGCGAACTGGATACTCAAGTTCCTCGAATCTATAGAATCGCCGGCAAAAGTCGAATAGAGGGTAAGTGGCAGAAGGGAAGAGGGGCCTATCCGTCCTATGCCCAAATCGATCATGGAGGACTTCGCGAGCAAGGTCGATGTCGTCATCAATGGCCTGGGTATCTGAGGGAGTTGCACCACGTGGTGTATCCACGACAGCATCGAGTTCGAAAAGAGGGATTTCCACCGTTAACTTCGTTTCCGAGTGGTTCGAATCCCTGGCCGAAACCACAATGAAGGCCAATGGCCTGCCCGACCTGAATACGATAATCGTGCCGCTCGATATCGAGCTACTCTCAGAGGAGCAGGTCATCGCCATTGCCGATAGAGAATTCGAGGGGGCAGTGGCGGCGATCACTGCCCGAGAACTTGTGACTGTGTTAAGACGGAGTACGGCGTCACCGATTAGTTAGTTTGTCAAGCAGAAACTTTGTTCTGCTAGGATTTCGTGTGGTGGCGCCTGTTCTCTGGGCCAGAATCCGGCCAGGACTTGAGGCTTTGGCCGGTTAATGCCGGTTCATCTTCCGGGTCCTGTCTTGTTCGGACAACGGGGCTTCAAAGACGTAGAACGGCTGTCGAGAAGAACGTGGCCGATTCCCGCACCGGACCCACCGGCTGAAGCCTCAAGTCCGGGGAGATCGGAAGGGTCAGTTAATAACTCGATGCTTGGCGGCGACCACCAGGGAGAACTAAGGGGGATAGATCCTAAGGGGGATAGATCCTATGTTGTCTTCGGAGCGCGTCGAGGTATCTGATTCATACGACGAGATGTACGAGCAGTTGTGCGAGTGGGGCTGGACAGATGGTCTGCCAATCGTTCCTCCCACCGTGGAGCGTGTAAGGGCTTTCATCGACTTCACCGGGCGGGATGCCGGGGAAGTGGTGGCGGAAATCCCGACCCTCAACGGCCAGGCCACCATCGAGAAGATCGCCATCAATGCGGTGATGGCGGGCTGCAAGCCGGAATACATGACAGTCCTGTTCGCCGCCATCGATGCGGTCATGGTGCCGGCGTTTAACATCGGCGGCCTGCAGGCCACAACCAATCCGGTGGCGCCGATGATCATAGTGAATGGCCCGATCCGGGGCGGGCTCGGGATCAACTCAGGGTCCGGTGCTCTGCGTCCTGGCTGGCGGGCAAACGCCACCATTGGCCGCGCTCTTCGTCTTGTTCTGGTCAACATCGGCGGCGCCATAC
>JAUSEJ010000846.1 GCA_030650265.1 Dehalococcoidia bacterium
ACAAAACTGGTCGTAGGACCCACCGGGCGGAGGCGCTCTTGCCTCTCGCCCCGATCGTTGTGGCTGCTGCCGTCTTCAGGGCTTTGCTCAACGGCAGCCAGGCCTCTTTCAGTCTATTCGACTCTCCGATCGCCTCGCCAACGGCCACCTTTACCAACACGGCGACTGCGACGTCCACCAGCACTCCCACGGCCACAGCCACGGCAGCGGCTACCCCGACAGCCACTGGCACAGCTACGCCCACGCCCACTTTCGCCAACAAAATCTACCTGCCCGTAACAGCGCGCGGTTATGACGGTGGCTGGTAGTCGAGAGGGATTAACGTTTTCCAATCATTGAGCTGGACTCGTCCTGATACTAACACATCAGCGCTGGATGATCTCAACAAAGTCTGCTCCGCCCGGAAGGCCGCGACTGGTGATGGGCAAACGAGCGCCGGTGTATGGATCGTATAGGCCTACCCGGATGCGGAGGTTGGTGGAGGGCAGGTCGTTTTTCACCAAGTTCACGTGAGTATCAGGCACCACCCGGCCCGGTTCCCAAATATTGGTTGGATATAAGCCGTCCATCGGATAACTATCACTTTGGGCAATGAGTTCCTGCCCGTCAGGACTGAGCAAGTGCACAAAGACTGAGTATGGCTTTGCAGGCATGGCGAGCGCTCGCCAATAGAATGTAACCTCAAGGCCAGGGCCTGATAAGGTCGGTTGCAGGCGATAGCCCAATAGTTCAATGGAATCACCGAATCGTGTCGGCTTCTGCGGCCATTCGCCAGGCCAGACGAGCGGGTCTCCTCGCACGAAGAGAAGCGTGCCTCCCGCGGCATCGGTCAGCCGGTAATCCGGCGAACTTAACAGCTTATCAAACTCTCCGTTCCCATCTATCATGTATGCACCTGGATAGCGCAAATCTCGCCAGTCGAGCAGAATGTAGTCGGCGTCGTGGATCTCTGGCCAACGATAAACTCGCTCGCGCTGCGAGAACCAACTCAACAGGTTTCTGCTGGCCGATATGGGCGCATTAGAGGGAATCATAGCGATGAAACGGCGATTCTCCATTGTGTGCTCCGTGACAGTCCAGGCGCCCTTATCGTAGTCCCGCGCAAACGGCGAAGTGCCGAGAAGATAACTTCCACCAAGTGACGCTGCTAGGACGAGACAGGACGCCATCATGGCTAGTGCTTGGGTCCGTCTCTTGCCTCCCAAGGCCGCCAATCGCTTTATCCCCAACACGCAGGCAAAGAAAATGAAAGGCAGAAGCGGGGATGTGTAGTCCCAATGAATCGAGTGCATCATATCAGCGTCAGCTAGCAGCAGGTAAGAAAACACCGGCAGCGCCGCTAGAATGAACTCCCAGCCGATCAGAGGCAATAGCGCCAACGGAACGAAGAGATCGATCAGGAACTCAAGGCGGTCCGGAGCAGTAAGAGTGCCCCAGACGAGGCCCGGCGAAGTCAACATAGTCCAGGCGATCTCGGGGATGCTGCCGCCAAACTGTGTAAATCGCCGCACGTAATAGTAACCCTGAAACTGATCGCTCAGTGCTGCGTTCAAACTCGGCAGAAGGAGGCCTATGGTGAGGAAGCCAAAAGCAGTGGCGACGACCGCGGTCACCACGGCCATACGCCATTGGCGCCTCCGCAGCCACCAAAGCAGGCCTATCCCGAGAGCGGCAAAGGCCATCTCCTCCTTGACCATGAACGCTACCGCCAGCCCGACCCAAAACAGACGCTTGGAGCCGCGCTCGACGCCGAGGAGGGCGACTGCGAGCGGCAGCGGAGAAAGCGTAATTTCGTGAAACTGAAAGACGTTGGCATTATGAACGGCCGGGTAGACCAAGAAAGCCGCGACAACGAGCGTAGCCGGCCTGGATCCAAGATGCTGGCGGGCGATGGCGAAGAGAGGTAGGGCTGCCAGTGCCAGAGCCATGGTCTGAAAAACAAGAAGCAGGTTGGCTGATGGCCACACCCAATAGGCGGGAGCGAATAGCCCCACGATAGGTGAAAAGTGGTCACCCAGCATGTTATTGGCATGCTGAATCAAGGAGCTCGCGAAAGGGCGAAGGTGAGCCGTGTTCCAGACAATCTGGTCATAAATCGCAAGGTCCTCGTCGAAATTGTAGATTGCCGCACGCTCGCTGATCACCAGAATGCTGAAGTAGACGATGTAGGCTGTCACCAGAGCGAAGGGAATAATCCACGGGGCCAGAGGGGATGCCGAAAGGCCAATCAGCTTTGCCTGCCAGAATGGACGACGTTTGGTGCGCTGTTTCATTGGCTAACTCACCTCGGAAACCGACGTTTGTAAAACGCATTTTTTGGAAGAACACAGACAATTTGCAATGAGATTCGGTGCGTGTGTTGCGGCGGTTAATTGGGCGCATTTGCTCGCCTGTCTTCGTACTGGCATAACCACCAATAATCAATGCGCCTGAATTAAGGCTAACCTGTTGATCGTCCGCCCAAACATGGACTAGAGCCGCCAATTCATCGTGATAATCGGGAATGGTTTGCGGTCAAGACCAAGCTGCCCGGGGCGACCGTCAACTTCAGGACTCCCCAGGCTTTACGACCAAAGATACTCGAGTCAATGGCAAGGCGTCAAACCTGCTATCGGGCGTTTCTGATGTAGTTGAGCTGACCGCCTGCCTTGATCAGCTCGACTTCTCTGCTAGACAGATCGGCCTTGACACCAAACTCTTCGCCTTTGGCGTCGTTGCGTACGACGAGGGCATTGGCCGTTGCCAGGCTATCCAGGAGATTGGCGATGACTAGTCGATCTCCCTGGTCCACACGGTCGAAATCTGCGGGATCGCTGAAAGTAAGAGGTAGTATGCCAAAGTTAACGAGATTAGCCTTGTGGATTCGGGCGAAGGACTTGGCGATAACGGCTCTGATACCAAGGTACATGGGCGCCAGCGCGGCATGTTCCCGGCTTGACCCCTGCCCATAGTTGTTGCCCCCTACCACAATGCCGCCACCAGCGGTCTTCGCCCGCGTGGCAAAGGAGGGATCGATGGCTTCGAAGACGTACTCTGATATGGCGGGGATGTTGGA
>JAUSEJ010001115.1 GCA_030650265.1 Dehalococcoidia bacterium
ACGCCTAAATTCAAGAATGTTACGCTTCTAAACGTCAAGGAAGAGTCGACCGCGGTCGCCATGGTTAAGACCGGCGAGTTGGATATGGCGATGGTAGGGTCTGACGCTGCGGCGAGTCTCAAAACAGCGGGGTTCCGCATAGTCACCTTTGAAAACGGGACTAACTACTACGTGTGGCCCTGGTACGACCTGGATCACCCGGAGACATCGGCACTAAGTGATGTGAGAGTACGCAAGGCTCTCCAATTGGGCATTAACCAAAAGGAAATAGCGGACAAGCTGTTGGGCGGATTCGGCGCGCCGGTCGCCATGGCCTTTGTGCCGCCCAATGCCTACTTCTTCGACGCAAACCAGATCAAGTTGGACCCATTCGACCCGGAGGGGGCGAAGAAGCTACTGGCCGACGCCGGGCAGGCCAGCGGGTTCAACACGAAGCTCTGGGATGTGGGGGGAGGAGCGCTGCTCAGCACAATTAACCAGGCCGTAGCGGGCTACTGGCGCAAGATTGGCGTTAATGTCGAGACCGTGCCTATGGACTTCGCCGCCTTCCGTCCCAAGTATAATCCCAAGCCAACGCCCGAGATCTGGAATACGCTCTGGACCTATCGCACGAATCCACGCCATTTCGAACAGATGGTCCACTACCACTCGACGAAAGGTGGCGCCAAGAACATAAGGATGCCTGAGCTGGACGCCCTGATCGACCAGGTTCCGGCGACAGCGGACCCGGTAAAGAGGAAGCAACTGGCTCTTCAGGCAGCCGTGATGGGCAAGAACGCCTACTCGATGCTGGCAGTGGTAGGGGCATACCCGACCGTGGCCATCAGCCCGAAGATCGGCGAAATTCAACGCCCGGTTCGCAGCAGCATCAACTCTCTCGTACTCGAGGTGACAACCCACAGCAAGTAAACGACAGGCAAAGAGGGGAGAGGGCGAAAAGGGCAAACGGGGGAAAGGGTCACTCCTGCCCCCGTTCTTCCCTTTTGTTGAATTGTTGACAAGCAGAGCAGCAACATGTAGAGTAAATCCAGACTGATGGCGTGTGAAGCGGCCAGAAACGGTTGAACGAGAAAGGGGACAAGCGAGTAATGGCGTTAGTTACGACCTTATACGAGAAGATCGACGATGGACAGATCGTCAAGATCACTATGAATCGCCCGGAGAAGCTCAACGCAATGGACCACGCCCTAAAGGAGGAGCTTTTCGAAGCCTTCCAGATGGCCGAGTACGACGAGAACGTACGGGTCATCATCCTGGCCGGAGCCGGCCGCTCGTTCTCCGCCGGCCACGATATGACCGGCAAAGGGCGCCCCTCAGAACACCCGATGATGACGACCAAGCTGACCGGACTCGAGGGTCAATTGCGGCGAGAGCAACACATCTACGTCGATATCAATCTCTTCATCCGCAACGTGACCAAGCCCACTATTGCTCAGGTTCAGGGCCACTGCATCGCTGGCGGCCTCATGGTAGCCTGTATGTGCGACCTCATCGTCGCCGCCGATGACGCCAGTTTCCAAAACCCCGTCCCCAGAATGACGCCGGCTGGCGCCGAGCTTCTGGTGGAGCCGTGGGAGCTGGGCGTTCGGAAGGCCAAAGAGTTCCTCTTTCTTGGCGACGCCATCAAAGCTCAGGAGGCTTGCCAGATCGGCATGGTCAACCGGGTGGTTCCCCGAGAGTCGTTAGAAGCGGAAGTCCTTGTCTGGGCTAGAAGAATGGCCCAGTACCCGCCGGTAACCCTCAGCCTGCTAAAGCGTTCTCTGAACCGCACCCTGGACTTGATGGGCCAGGCCAACGCATTTGATTATCATCTGCTCATTCACGAGATATCGCATCATGCGGACGCTTCCAAGGAATTTCGTAAGAAGCAAGCGGAAACCATTGCCGGAAGCGGCCTCAAGGCTTTCCTTAGCGAGCGCGACGGCAGCGCAAAGACAGAGTAATTAGCGATCGTCGGGGCGTCCTTCACCGGAAGGACGCCCCGACGCGATGTTCAATCTTGCTGGATAATTGTTGCCCCCTCCGGAAATAACCCGCGGGCCAACTACCAGGCCATCTCGAGAATACCCACTAATTCTTCCACATCGGTAACCCGGTTGAGACCTTGACCGAAGGCAGGAGACACGGCGTCAAGTTCGGCGAGACGCCGACAGTCATCCTTTGGCAGGTTGAGCTCTCGCAAACGGGTAGCAACACCCAAAGATCGCAGGAAAGTCTCGACATAGAGAACGGCAAGTTCGGCGGCGTCCTCGTCCGAAATGCCCGGCCGTCTCACACCTAGCTGTTCTGCCAGAAATGCCTGCATCTGAGTGTTGATGTATTTGTTTGTTCGCAGGTTTGTCGCCAGCATAACGGCGTTGGCTGCGCCCTGGCCAATGGCGGGATACTGATAGTGAATAATCCTTTCCAGCCCGTTAGTTTTCGACAATCCCCGGACGTTGTAGGTCGATTGTGAGGCACGGTTGACCAGCAGAGTAGCGAGAAACAACTGGACGCGAACATGCGGGTCGTCCGGTCGATCCCGCAATTGGGGCAGATACGTGAGGCATAGCTCCAGGGCCTGACGGTAGTCGGCGTAGGAAAAAGCACTTAATTGGTCCGACTGTAATGAGCCGATGAGCCCCACAAGTGTTGTGAGACAGGTATCAAGATATAATGCCGCTGGCGCTGTCAGCAGGGCCTCAGGATCGACGAAGATAGCGATCGGCCGGGTCTTGGGGTCGAAGATTTCCTTGCGATGAGGGGGCGTCTCGTCGTAGATAGCACACCCTCCCCGGTCGGCGGCCGTGGTCGGCGTCGTAGCCACCTGAATGTTGGGAATCTTGGGCTTGTTGGCCCGATAGACCCGCGGCGGTTGGCCGGGTACATGTCGGGTGTACATTTCCTCGAGGCTCTTTCCCTCGCCCACTATGATGGTTATAGCTCTGGCTGTAACGATAGCGCTGCCCCCGCCAACGGCCACAATGAGATCTGGCTGGGCTGCCTTTACCGCCTCTGCGCCGGCGAGAACTGTGGCGATAGGAGACTCCCTCTTCGCCCCATCGTAGAGGCCGGCGTAGAGTTCGCCCAAAGCAACCTTCACCTTTTCCACCAGGTCGGTGGTTTGAGAAAGGGTGTTGCTGGCAATCACGAAAGCTCTACGAGCGCCCGCGCGTTTGGCCTCCTCATGAAGCTGCGACAGGGCGCCCGAACCGACGTGGACGCGGGCGGCGGGAGCGAGATAACGGAAAGACGTCCTAAGTTCCATGATAGGCTTCTCCTTTTAGAGCTTGTCGCTGCAAATAGCGAGGGTTAGCGCCAGGCTGGCATCCAGTTCGGGCCAGAATCTTTCCTCTTTCCAGGGGTCTCCTCGCATGTTGAACCCCCGCTTCTCCCAGAAACCCGGGGAATCATCGGCGGCCAATTCCAGGCCACAGACCCACTTCGCGTTCTTCCAGCCGTATCGACTCGGGACTACCAATCTAAGAGGCCAGCCGTGATCCGGCGTCAGTTCCTCCCCGTTGTGGCGGCGAGCGAGGATCACGTCCTCCTCCATGAGAGTCTCCAAAGCCAGGTTGGTGGAGTAGCCACCATAGCTATGTACCATCACGCAGCGGGCTTCTGCTAGAGGGCGAGCCAGAGCGATCACGTCCTTGAATAGGACGCCGTCCCAGAGATTGTCTAGCCGGCTCCAAAGAGTGCCACAGTGAAAGTCCGCGATCACTTGCGTCCGGGGCAAGGCATTGAAATCCTCCCAGGTCAGTTCCACCTGCTCCTCCACCGAGCCAAACACGCCAAACCGCCATTCGCCGAGGTCTACCTCAGGCGTCCTTCCATAG
>JAUSEJ010001116.1 GCA_030650265.1 Dehalococcoidia bacterium
CAGAGCTTCCACGACTCACCTCACTTCTGTCGATCTTTTGTCGACCCCTCATTCGTTGACGTCCCGCCGACTGAAGTCGGCGGCTAACGGTTTGGCCTGCCACTTTGGTGGCAGGAACAGAGATCATAATTGACTAAGGGCTACCCGGGTTTGATCCCTCGCTATCCACTGCGACCTGATTGCTGAACGCTGACTGCTCTAAATGTTGCACGGACGTTTTCCTGGTTGTATAATCAGTCTAATGGAAAAAGCGAAGAGCGTATTTAAGGTTACGTTCAGTGCTGCCATTAGCATATAATAATATATGCTATTTGTCAATAGTTTTGAGCCGTATGTTGGTAAACTGCTATAAGTCATCGAAACAGGAGATATGCCATGGCATCAGCTTTGATTGAGGAATACATCGAGAGCATCTACCACATGGCGCAGGATGGCGTACCGGTTATCGGCGCCCGGCTGATGGAGAAGTTTGGCGTCTCGGCGCCGACGGTGACGACCACCGTAAAGCGTATGGTTCGCGATGGCCACATTGAGGTCAGCGAGCGCAAGGAGATCTCTCTAACGCCCTCGGGGCAGCAGCTTGCGGAGAGTATGTTGCGGCGACACCGTCTGTCAGAACGGTTACTCACCGATTTCTTGGGCTTCGAATGGCATAGGGTGCATGCCGAAGCTTGCCGCATCGAGCACTCGTTGTCTCCCGAAGTAGAGGCGAGGCTCTCGCAGGCGCTAGGCCATCCGCCAACCTGTCCTCATGGCAATCCCATACCGGGAAATGCCGGGCCGGCGAAAAAGAACACCATACCCCTCATACAGGCCAAGATTGGCGAAAAAGTGCGGGTGGCGCGCATCTCGGAGGTGGCCGAGGAGGATGACGAGCTAATGGCCTATCTGCATGAGCAGGGCCTGATGCCTGGATCGTCGCTCACCGTGCTCGAAAAGGCCCCCTTCAACGGCCCCGTCTCCATTAGAGGCGATAACCGGGTCGTGGCCATCTCGCCGGAGGTGGCGGCCAAGGTCTGGGTCCTTACCGGCGCCGACGCGGAGGCCGAGCCTCAATTCGATCCCCAAGCCTAGGAGAAGCAAACTGATCAGTTGTCCATTATTTCACACTGAAGAAATCAGCCAATGTACAATCTGACGCAACTTGAAGACAGTCTCTGGTCGGCGGCGGACGATCTCCGCGCCAACTCCAAACTGACTTCCAGCGAATACTGTATGCCCGTTCTGGGCGTGATCTTCTTGCGCCATGC
>JAUSEJ010001118.1 GCA_030650265.1 Dehalococcoidia bacterium
ATGGTTCCGGACGAAGCAACTAAAGTCGCGATGTTGAAGACAGGTGAGTTGGACATAGCCCAAATCGCCCCGGACTCGACGGATGCGCTTAAGGCAGCCGGACTGAAGGTGTTTGCCTTCGATGGCGCCGGTCAGTATTACATGACGATCTGGTGGGACCTGGCGAATCCTAAGGCTTTTCCCGTAGGAGATGTCAGGGTTCGTAAGGCCCTATCGCTGGCGATAAATCGACAAGAACTAGCCGACAAGATATTCCGGGGCTATGCGGAGCCGTCTGTATTGTTCGCTGCACGACCGAGCGCCGCCTACTGGGATGCCAACCTGCTAAAACCGGACCCTTACGATCCCGAAGGAGCGAAGAAGCTACTCACTGAGGCGGGGTATCCCAACGGCTTCAGCAACGCGAAGATCTGGGACAGAGACCCGGGAGGCGTCGGTACCACGCTAAACACCGCCCTGGTTGGCTACTGGCGCAAGATTGGCATCAATGTCGACATGGTGCCTATTGAGTACGTCGCCTTTGTGCCAAAGTTTAAGCCGAAGCCGATCCCCGAGATATATAACACTTTCTATACCACGCTCGGCGCGGGAGGAGTTTTCGAGTTCGAGAAATTCGTTCAGATGCACCATTCCGTGAAAGGCAGCTTCCAAAACCATGCCAATACCAAATTGAATGACCTGATCGACCAGGTTCCCCTTATCGCAGACCCGGCTGAGAAGAAAAAGCTGCAACTTCAGGCCACAATAATGGCCAAGGAGGAGTATGCTGTGCAGGGGATACTGGACTACCGGACCATACTTGCTATTGGTTCTAGGGTGGGCGGGCTAACTCCGGTCAAGGGCATGGGCAATTTTGCCGCCAGCTTCTATACGATAACACACGCAAAATAGAGGGTTCCTTTGAAGCTCTTTCAGCCAGGCAAGATTAGAAATGTGGAAATGAAGAATCGGATTGTTCTCGCGCCGATGGGCTTAGGCAAGATGACTGAGCCTGATGGCAACTGGGGTGAACGAGTACGAGAACATTATCTGGCAAGAATTCGCGGCGGCGTTGGCCTGATCACCACGAGTGTGGTGTATGTAACCCAACAACTGGAGGCACACACCAGGACAACGCTAAACCTTGATTCGGATCTACACCTTGAGTCGTTGCGGACAATTATCGAATTAGCGCACCTGCACGGAGCAAAGGTCTCTGTGCAACTAAGCGGTGGTTTGGGGCAGGGTGTACATCTATACGTGTTAGACCCGAATGCACCCCCCGTTTCTGCCTCGGCTACGCCTTATCGCTTTGACCCGTCGGTTCTCTGCCGTCCTCTCGCTATTGAGGAGGTAGAGGAGATAGTACAAGACTTCGGCCGGGCGGCAAAGAGATGCCAAATGGCCGGGGCTGACATGGTAGAGGTGCATTCTCACAACGGTTTTATCCTTGACGCCTTCATGTCCGCTCGCTGGAATCAGCGCAGCGACAAATACGGCGGCAGCCCGGAGAAGCGTCTAACGTTAGCCAGGGAAGTCGTTTCGTGTATCAAGGAGCAGACAGGCGGAGACTTTCCGGTGATCTATCGATTTCCTCTGGACCACTATGTGAAGGATGGCCGCACGGCCGACGAATCCTTGCCGATTTGCCAGGAACTGGAGGCTATGGGGGTTGATGCCCTGCACATAGATGCCGGTTGCTACGAGTCTGCCTGGTGGCTGGCGCCAAGTATGTATCAGCCGCGGGGAACTACGGTAGATCTGGCAGCAAGGGCTAAGACGGTAGTCAAGATACCGGTAATCGCCGTTGGCAAGCTGCACTATCCTTTGCTGGCCGAGAAGGTATTGCAGGAGGGCAAGGCTGATTTCATCGCACTGGGTCGGGGACTACTGGCGGATCCGGAGTGGCCTATCAAGGTCAGGGAAAACAGGCTGGACGATATACTTCACTGTATCGGTGACAACGAGGGTTGCTTCGGCGAGCACCATGCGAGCCGGTTGCGCTCCTGTACAGTTAACCCGACCTGCGGCCATGA
>JAUSEJ010001121.1 GCA_030650265.1 Dehalococcoidia bacterium
AAGGGGATGCTCGCCCCCTTTGGAAACCCCATTTAATTGTGCCCGCCTCAAGAGGCGGGATTTACTTAGAATCAAAAGGCGCAAGACCTCAGGTGGGCACGCTAACCGTCCCCTCTGAGGTCTTGCTTATGTTCGAAATTAAACTTCTGAGGCGGGAACTATAGAGGGATGCTAACTGATAGCCTCCTCACCGCGCTCATTCGTTCGAATGCGAATCACGTCTTCCACGGTCGAGACGAAGATCTTGCCATCGCCGATTTTTCCCGTCTGAGCCGACTCGAGAATGGCTTCGATGATCTTCGGGGCCATTTCATCCGGCGCTAAGATTTCGATTTTCACTTTAGGCAGGAAATCCACGGTATATTCGGCGCCGCGGTATAGCTCCGTGTGGCCTTTCTGGCGGCCAAAGCCTTTGACTTCGCTGATGGTCATACCGGTAATGCCGGCTGAAGTGAGCTTTTGTTTCACTTCGTCGAGCTTGAATGGTTTGATGATGGCTTCGATTTTTTTCATCGCACCCTCCTTTAGAAGGCTTAAAGCGCACTGTCTACCAATCTAAATATCGAAATACAGGGCGAACTCCCAGGGGTGGGGTCTGAGCCGGATGGCGTCGACCTCGTTCTTCCTCTTGTACTCCAGCCAGGTCTCGATCACGTCCTTGGTAAATACATCCCCTCGAAGCAAAAAGTCATGGTCCTTCTCCAAGGCATCCAGCGCCTGCTCGAGGGACCCCGGCATCGACTTTACCTTGGCCGCTTCCTCGGGCTCAAGTTCGTATAAGTTCTTGTCGATCGGCTTGGGCGGCTCGATCTTGTTGCGGATGCCGTCAAGCCCGGCCATCAGCATCGCCGGAAAGGCAAAGTAGGGGTTGCAGCTCGGATCGGGAGTCCTGAATTCTAGCCGCTTGGCCTTCTCGCTGGTGGAATACATCGGTATGCGCACACAGGCGCTCCTGTTTCGCGCAGAGTACACCAAGTTGATCGGCGCTTCGTAGCCGGGGACCAGTCTTCTGTAAGAATTTGTGGTGGGGGCGATAAAGCCGCATAGCGCATGGGCGTGCTTGATCAACCCGCCGATGTAGTACCTGGCCGTGTCGCTGATCAGCCCGTAGCCCTTCTTGTCGTAGAAGATATTCTTCCCCGCTTTCCACAGACTCTGGTGACAGTGCATGCCGGAGCCGTTGTCTTGAAACAGCGGCTTGGGCATGACCGTGACCACCTTGCCCCGCTTCCTAGCGGTGTTCTTGACCACGTACTTATAGAGCAACACCTTGTCGGCCATCTTGGTCATGGTGTCAAACCGCATGTCGATCTCGGTCTGGCCGCCGGTGGCGACCTCGTGGTGGTGCACTTCGACCTTGATCCCGCACTTCTCCAGATTCAAGACCATCTCGGAGCGCAGGTCTTGGTACTGGTCCATCGGCGGGACGGGGAAGTATCCTTCCTTGTACCTAATCTTGTTGCCAAGGTTGGGCTGGTCTCCGCCTTTGCCGGCGTTCCAAAAACCTTCACTGGAATCGATGTGGTAGTACCCCTCGTGGTGGTTCTGGTCGAACCGGATGCTGTCGAAGATGAAAAACTCAATCTCGGGCCCCCAGTAGCTGTTGTCGGCAAGTCCGGTGGACTTTAAATACTTCTCGGCCTTCTGGGTGACGTATCTGGGATCGCGGGTGTAGGGCTCACGGGTGATGGCGTCCAACACATTACAGATAAAGCTGATGGTGGAGTGCTCGGTAAACGGGTCCATCATGGCGGTGTCGGGGTCGGGGAGGAGAATCATGTCGGATTCGTTGATGCTTTGAAATCCCCGGATGCTGGAGCCGTCAAAGCCCAAACCGTCTTCGAATGTATCCGCCGATAATTCGCTGGCCGGGATCGAAAAGTGCTGCCACAGCCCCGGCACGTCGATAAACTTGAAATCCACTATCTCCACTTTGTTCTTCTTCGCCATCTCTAAGGCGTCTTTGGCTGACATGGTACGTTTCTCCTTCGTATCGTAAGTGAAATTAGAAAACTCGATTTTGTTATCACATTCCTTAGCTGAGAGCTACCCCTCGCGAAGATTTCAATTATTCATAGGCCCGCTCGTTGTGCTGGCTCAAGTCCAAGCCCATCCGTTCCTCATCGTCGGCGACGCGCAGACCCATAACAGCCTTCACGACGGCCAGGAGAATAATCGTTCCGACCACGGCGAAAGTCCAGGTCGCTACGACCGTCACGAATTGAATCCACAACTGGCCGGGATTACCGAAGAACAGACCGTCGTTGCCGGCGGCGTTAATCGCCTTCGAAGCGAAAAGACCCGTTGCAAGGGCGCCCCAGGTTCCGCCAACGCCGTGAACCCCCACGACGTCGAGAGAATCATCGTAACCCAGTCTTGGCTTCCAGCTGCACGCGATCGAGCAGAGCACTCCGCCGCCGATGCCGATCCAGATTGCCGACATCGGACCGACGAACCCGGAGCCGGGCGTTATTGCAACCAAACCGGCTACCGCGCCGCTGGCGGCGCCTAAGACCGTCGGTTTACCTCTGAAAATCCAGTCCATCGCCATCCAGGACAGAGTGGCTGCGGCCGTCGCGAGATGGGTCGCCACAAACGCAGATGTCGCCAAACCGTCCGCCGCAAGCGCACTTCCGGCGTTGAATCCAAACCAGCCCACCCACAGCAGCCCTGCGCCGATGACGCTGAACGGCAGATTATGTGGCGGCATCGCTTC
>JAUSEJ010001122.1 GCA_030650265.1 Dehalococcoidia bacterium
TTGTCAAACACACTTAACGTAGTAGTACTAGCAGGGTGCTGAAAAAGCCCCTCGGAAATTTGAGCTAGGCACAAATCGGGCTGGTCTTCCGTGCGTGATTCTGGCCAATAGCCGATTTTTTCAACACCCTGCTAGACAAACTCGTTCTGCCTGAGCAAGCGTATCCTGAGGTGCACCCCACGTCTAATGAAACCTGAGATATAACTCCTTAGTTGATCTTCTCCGTTCGCTTGAATCTGGCGCCGTCCGGCGAATCCGTGCCTTTTCCCCTCGAACATATTTGCGAATCGATTTTGACAACCTCTTAGTATTCATGTTTTCAGTATACGTCATCAGACTTTGTAGGACAAGTCGCTGGCAAGTTCAATCCGAGCACGGTGATCAACCGCACCGACGCCCCCGCGGCTGGGCTGCCGACGATCAGCCTGGAGTTAATTTTAGGATGAATTGGGAACATCGGATCTCGGGACTAAGTGAGAGATCCGAGAGCAAGCGCTGCCCTTCGTCGAGGTGACTGAGTGGGGCAGTCGGAGCCGGTTGTTCCCGTTTTCTCCTCCACAGGTAGCCGGCACTCGCTACTACGGCGAGCACGCCCAAGGCTTGCCACTGTTGATGTGGCCGTCCCGGATGCGGACTACGCGGTGGTTGTTTAGCTGACTCCTTGAAGATGCCTTTTCCCTATGCTATAAGTATGGAGAGGATTCGAATACTCGTCGCCGATGACTACTCGATGGTTCGGGAGGGCACCTGTCGTCTACTGGGGGAAAATGCTGACTTTTGTCATTACAGATGTCAGGATGCCCAGACTGAACGGTATCCAGCTCTTGAGCGAGCTCAAGAAGCGCCTCCCCGGAGTCAAGGCGCTGATGCTCAGTGCCTTTGACGACGAAGACTACATCTTGGCTTCCCTCAAGGGAGGGGCCTCCGGATACCTCCTGAAGACGATCGACCTGGAGAAGCTGGCCCAGGCCATACGGACGGTCCATGGCGGTCACGTGGTTATCGATCCAGTCGTAGCCGCTAAGATGGCCGGGGTACTGGCCCGGGAGCCAAGCGTCGCCAAGGTGGAACTGCTCAGTCCTCGAGAGTACGACATTCTCAGGCTCGTCAGCAGGGGGATGAGGACCGGCCAGATCGCCGACGAGCTTGGCCTGAACATCTCGACTGTGGCCAAACACGTTACCAAGATACTTGAGAAACTTGGCGTGTCATCAAGATCGGAAGCGGTAAGATACGCTCTTTCTAAGCTTATCATTGACTAGTACTTAGTTGTATGAGTCAGCGTCAGGAAGGGCCGGTTCGATGCCGCTCGCCTCGAGCGGGCAAGTATTACGCTCTTTTCTGCATTAGTGTCGGGAGGTGGCGCCGTGTGGTTGGACGGGTGATAGGGGGTGCTCCGTGGAATCCCCGAGGCGCGGCAACGCGTGGTCGTACAATGTAATCCGGATGCTCAGGCCCCGTGGCGGGATGCTGAGATCCTGGCGTTTCTGGGCCATTCAGGCCGCGGTCATCGGCCTCGAAGTGGCTCATCAATCGCTTCAGAGGTCGCAGCTCTAATTCGGCACCCCAGATTTCTATTTGTTGCCCCAGGACCTTCTGTGGATCCCCGTGACCTATGCCGCCTGGACCTTCGGTTTGGCCGGAGCCGGCATTACCGCGTTAGTCGCCTTGACCGCCGCTATCCCAGACATCGTCTTCGCGTATAATGGCGTGCATGACTGGTTGGGAATCACTGACGTCGGCCTATATAGTATCCGCAGCATTGCTTGTGGGATACCTCGTTAACCAGAAAGTGGAAGCCCGTGACCGGGCAAGACTATTCGCGAGCCATGCCTTGCGCAGTCGAGAGCAGGAACGGCTGAGGGTCAGCCGGGATCTCCATGATGATACCATACAGAAGCTGGTGATGCTGTGCAGGCAACTGGACGGCGTCAGGTATTTCAGCGGCCCTCTTCCCCCTGCTGTGAGTGATGAACTGCTAGCCGTCAGAAGCTCGGTGGAGCAGGTCGCCGGCGACCTGCGCGTTTTCGCCCGGGACCTGAGGCCATCCGCGCTCGACGAGTTCGGGGCCGTGGTCTCGATCAAACAGCAGTTGTCC
>JAUSEJ010001123.1 GCA_030650265.1 Dehalococcoidia bacterium
GGACGATGTCCGGAAAGCCGCTGCGGCCCTCAAGGCCGTCGAACCGGCGCGGGTGGCGACGACCATTCCACTCTCCGGCAGACGAAAGATCATCGCCGACCACATGGTAAAGAGCCTTCAGACCAGCGCTCAACTAACCATAATTACTGACGTGGATGCGACAGCGCTGGCCGACCTTCATCACCAACTCATGGCGGAGGCGAAGAGGATCGACGCCCGTATTTCCCACGGCGACCTGATCGCCGGGGCTGTTGTCAGGGCCTTGAAGAGCTTTTCGATCTTCAATTCGACCATAGTTGGCGATGAGATCAAGGTGTTCGAAAACGTGAACATGGGGATCGCTACGCCTGTCGACGACGGCCTGATCGTTCCGGTTGTCCGTAACGCCGACCAACTCTCTCTGGCGGAGCTGAGCAGAGCCTTGGCCGGTCTGGCCGAGAAGGCCCGCAATCGCACGCTCAGCCTCGACGATGTGACCGGCGGTACTTTTACCATTTCGAATCTTAGCGCCTTCGACGTAATGGCTTTCACGCCGATCGTCAATTCGCCGGAAAGTGCTATTTTGGGCGTTGGCGGCCTAGCGGACCGACCGGCAGTCGTGCGAGGGCAACTTACCGTCAGATCGACTATGTATCTCAGCCTTACATGGGACCATCGGGTTGCCGATGGCGTCCCGGCTGCGAAGTTCTTGCGAGCGATCAAGCAGATTCTAGAGCGACCAGCGGTACTCCTGGTCTAGACCATTGCAGAATACAGGACTTGTACGGTCTGAACAAGTATTGACACCCCTCCCTGGCATCAATATAATGTCCAGGCTGGACCCTCGACCTACCATCCCCAGTGCTTTTTGAGGTGCGTCAAGCTTGGCAGAACAATCGCTAACAGGAATCAAGGTGCTGGAAATGGGCACGAATATCGCCGCGCCCTATTGCGCCAAGCTGATGGCCGACCAGGGCGCCGAAGTGATCAAGGTCGAACTGCCCGCCGATGGTGACCCGGCGAGACGGGCCGGACCTTTTCCCGGCGACAGGCCCGATCCCGAAGCCAGCGGACTCTATCTTCTTCTCAACACATCCAAGAAGGGCATCACGCTTGATTTTCGGACGGACACGGGCGCTGATATTCTCAAGAAGTTAATAGCCCGGGCGGACATTCTCGTAGAGAACTTCGAGCCCCGCATTCTCCCTTCCCTTGGATTGGGCTACAAGGACCTCGAGAAGGTGAACCCCGGTCTTGTTATGACTTCCATCACGGGCTTCGGGCAGACCGGGCCTTACAAGGACTATCAGGCTAGTGAGATCGTCATCGAGGCGCTGGGCGGCTTGTTGCAGATCACCGGAGACCCGGATCGTGAGCCTCACAAGGCTGGTGGCTCGCAGGCGGAGTATCAGGGGGGCCTAACTGCCTTCACAGGCAGCCTAACCGCCCTCTGGCAGCGCGACGAAACCGGCGCCGGCCAGCAGGTCGATATCTCGCTTATGGAGTGTATCGCCTCGATCCTCGAATACACCACCAGCATGTATTCTTACATGGGCGCCATCAGGAAACGCTGGTATAGCCGTTCCATCACCGGCTACCCACAGGGCATTATGCCTTGCAAAGATGGGCACCTCATCGCCGTCCTCGGGCCTTCGGGAATGGAGAGTCTAGCGATCATGGTTGAACGCCCGGAGTTGGAGTTAGACCCGCTATTCAGCACCCGCGAGCAGCGAATGATTAACTGGCGAGAATTCGACGCTGCCGTCCTACCCTGGTTTATGGCGCACGATCGGGATGAGATCATCGAACTGGCCCAGGCGCTGAGGATGCCATTTGCCAAGTTGCTGAAAATCGACGAGGTTGTCGAAGACTTCCAGTACAAGGCAAGGGATTACTTTGTCGACATCGACCATGCCGCAACAGGCATAT
>JAUSEJ010000003.1 GCA_030650265.1 Dehalococcoidia bacterium
CGAGGTTGACCTGAAGGAACTGGTGGCGGCCCGACCGTCAAGACTTCAGAATGGCCAAATGCTCCGGCCAGGCTCCTTCTTCATGAAAAGCTCTTCCAGCGCTCCCGTCGTCATCAGCCGCAAGAGCCCCTACGAAGTGCGGGAAGAAGGCGAGGGCAAATTCTTCCTCTTTGAGGGCGAGGAAAAGATCGACGGGGAGATCTTCTTTCCTAAGCCCAAGCCGCGCGTGGGGGCAGAACCGTTGACGAGCAAAGGAACGCCCATATCCAGGCTTCTGATCTCTCAACGCAACTGCTTCATCCTTATGCCCGTCCGCCACTGCGAGTACTTCTCCAACGGAGACCAATGCAAGTTCTGCAACTTCAATTCAGGTCAGGAAGCGGCCCGCTCGGTCGGACTTAGTCGTCCGGTGACGGAGAATCTGGACGAATGCGTGGAGGCTTACCAGATTCGCAGCTCTGAAGTCAAGCTCTATGAGGGCCGGTTCGAGATGGGAGGGTTCACCAAGGGCGAGCGCGAGGAGGCAATACACACCAGTTTCGTCGAGAGAATAGCCCAAGCGGGTCCCACTAAGCCCTTCCTGCTTATCCATGGCGAGGCCATGCCAAGGAAGGCGCTTCAGAGATTGAAGGACGCCGGACTCGACTCCTTGACCATCCAAATAGAGGCATGGGATAAGCAAGTGTTTGAGGCGTCGTGCCCCGGCAAAGTAAAGCACACATCCTATGATGGCTGGGTAGACTCTGTCTCCGAGGCCATAGATGTCTTTGGCGTGGGCAGCGTGGCGTGCAAAACCATCGGCGGCATCAGTCTCGTAGCCGAGGGTGGGCACAAGACGTGGCAGGAAGCGCGAGACACTCACATCGAGCACATTCGTGAGATGTTCAAGATTGGCGCCTTGCCGTCTATCGGCTGCTTGCGTTTGCCCGTTGGCTCTGTATGGGGAACAGACGCTTCCTTGAAAGAGAAGCTTCCACCTACGGAATATTATCTCGACCTGTTTACCCCACATCACGAGGCCATGACGGAAACCGGTTATTATGACAAACTGAACAAGTTCATGTATTGTGGCTTCGAGTGTGCCCACGCCGTTTACAGTGGCGACATTGGCATTTTAGAACGAGCCGGAAACTGGGGCAATTGGATGTCCGATGTCGTCCCGGACAAGGCAAATTGGATTCTCAATTGGCTGCGCACGATTGAATCGACGACAACAGCACCAGCCATAGCACAATAGGCCGACAAAGAATACAGGAGAAAGCACATGACTTGGGGCGGTTCGCGCGAACCGCCCCAAGTCATGTAACACACGCCGAGGCTTGCTGAATTTGTCCGGACACACCAGATGGTCGCTCGCCGGCACGCACCAGGCGCCCTCACCCTGCCCTCTCCCGGAGGGAGAGGGTTCGATTTCCACTTTCGTCCGTCCCCGGCAGTCATTGCCAATTTTCAAGGAGCCTAGTATAATCCAAGCATCCTTCCTTCAGAATGAAGCGTGTCTCCTATCAAGCCGGACAACGTAAAAGCGGCCCATCATGCCAAGCTTACGTCACGGACTCGTTAAGGATACAACTAAAACAAGAGGAGAATCATGGATTACAGTCACATCAAGTACGAGATAGCCGATCGCATCCTGACCATCACGCTCAACAGACCGGAGAAGCTCAACGCTGTCACGGTCAAGATGTTGTTTGAGATCATCGATGCCTTCGACAGAGCCGACGAAGATGACGATGTTCGGGCCGTAATCGTTACCGGCGCCGGTCGGGGCTTCTGCGCCGGCGCCGATCTGGGCGGCGGGGGCGAAATCTTCGACTTCTCTGCCGTGCCGGTGGAGAAGCATCGTGATGAGGGCGGGCTGGTAACTCTGCGAATATATGACATGAAGAAGCCGGTCATCGGGGCCATAAATGGTCCCGCTACGGGCGTCGGTGTCACGATGACCCTGCCCATGGATATTCGGCTGGCCTCTGACAATGCCAAGTTCGGCCTGGTTTTCGGTCGGAGGGGTCTGAATATGGAGGCCTGTAGTAGCTGGTTCCTGCCCCGGGTCGTAAACTTCAGCAAAGCGGCCGAGTGGGTCTTGACGGGAAGGCTATTCGATGCGCGCGAAGCGCTGGCAGGCGGTCTGGTGAGTGAAGTAACCGCACCGGAATATCTACTGCCGAGGGCGCGCGAACTGGCACGGGAGATCGCCCAGAATACTTCCGCCATTTCCACCGCCCTCAACCGCCAGTTGCTTTGGAAGATGGTGGGCGCTGACCATCCCATGGAGGCCCACAAGATCGATTCGAAGGGCTTGTACTATCTTGGCACGAGCGCCGATGCCCGCGAAGGCATTGCGGCCTGGGCCGAGAAGAGAAAGCCTGATTTCAAGATGAAGCCAAGCGCCGATATGCCGCCCTTCTACCCATGGTGGAGCAAGAGAACCTTCGAGACTAGATAGTCGGATAGCTATTTCGCGTTTAGCAATTTTGAGCAGGAGGAGAAGCGTGGATTACACCCAGATCAAGTACGAGAAGGCCGATCGGATTCTGACTATTACGCTCAACAGGCCGGAGAAACTGAACGCTGTTTCCGTGGGAATGCTACCTGAGCTTATTGACGCACTGGGCAGGGCCGACGAAGATGACGACGTCAGAGTCGTGATTATGACAGGCGCCGGCAGGGGCTTCTGTGCCGGAAAGGATCTGAGCAGTACCGGGAGACCATTCGACCACATTGCCGAAACCATGGAAGAATGGAGAGATGGCGGCGGAGTTCTTACTATGCGGATGTATGACATGAAAAAGCCGCTAATCGCTGCCATCAATGGGGCAGCTACCGGCATTGGCATTACGATGACATTGCCCATGGATATTCGTTTGGCCTCCGAGAACGCGAGAATCGGCTTCGTCTTTGCGAGAAGAGGACTTACCATGGAGGCCTGCAGTAGCTGGTTCCTACCGCGGATAGTCGGCATCAGCAAAGCCAACGAGTGGACCTTGACGGGAAGGCTATTCGATGCCCATGAAGCTCTTGCCGGCCGGTTAGTTAGTGAAGTGACGACTCCCGAGAATCTGATGCCCCGGGCACGTGAGATCGCGCGGGAGATTGCCGATAATACGTCCGCCATATCTGTCGCCCTGAACCGTCAGATGCAGTGGAAGATGCTGGGCGCCAACCATCCCATGGAAGCGCACAAAATTGATTCTATGAGTCTGTTCTGGGTCGGCAGACAAGCAGATGGTCATGAAGGCGTGGCGGCCTGGGCAGAGAAAAGAAAACCCGATTTCAAGATGAAGCCCAGCTCAGAAATGCCACCCTTCTACCCCTGGTGGCGCGAAAGATCGTTCGAAACCAGATGAACAGAGTTGGCGCGGAGAAAGGACGTAGAGGTGAAAGTAGAAAAACTTGACCGTGTTCATATCGTAGTCAAAGACCTCGACAAGGCGACCAAGTTCTTCTCGGAACTCTTGGGTACAACGTTTACCGATCCCCCACTAGTGGATGATAGCATCTCCGTCAAGGGTGT
>JAUSEJ010000008.1 GCA_030650265.1 Dehalococcoidia bacterium
GGACCAGCAAGGCGACCCCATAGAAAGCCTGGCCAGGAGATACTTGAGCCGTCCCGGTACGCCGCGCATGGACGATTGGGAAACCCAGATCGACCGCACAATCACGCTGGCTCGGGAGTACAAAATCGATGGCATCGTTCACCTGCCTCAGGTGTTCGACTATCCGAGGCAATTCGCCGACCCTTACTTCCGGAAGAGACTCGAGGAGAAGAGCATACCGGCTTTCACTGTTGCCCGCGACCATATACCCGCGCAGATGGGCCCTCTGGTCACGCGGGTGGGTGCGTTCATAGAGATGATAGAATCTGGATATGAAAATGGCGGGAACGGAGGGCGATCGTGAGATTCTGGGAAGAAGAGATCAAGAAGTACGAGCGACGAATAGAGACGATCGCGCAAAATCCTTCATCGACAAAGCTGAACTCGAACAAGCTCCTCTACGAAATCTGGCGCGATCACCGTCGCGAATCGTTAGCCGCCTGGGACGCCGGCGAACCATTTGTATACGGGAGAGGGGTGGCTTTCAGGATACTCAAGGCGATGAGACTCCATGAAGTCTCAGTCGGTTTCGAAGGAGACAGGGCGGGCAAACGGGCAAAAGAATACCTGGGAGCAGCAAGAAATCTTGGTTATCCTGATCATGGCTGTGATCGCATTATGGCCGGTCTGGGGATAGTGCTCAGCGGGGATTTGCCGAAGCCCTCATTGACCATAACTTCCAACTACCCCTGCGATCCCGAAAACCAGGCTTCCGTCATTGCAAGCCATGTCTTCGGCGTCCCATCGATCGGGGTCGACATACCTGCGCAAAGCGATGACAAGGCAATGAAATACGTTGTCGCCCAACTCGAAGACATGATTCGCCAGATCGAACACTACCTGCCCAATGCTCGCTATAGCGAGGCCAGGTTGATCGAATACCAGGGTCTCTGGCGCCGGCAGCACAAGGCGATGAAAGATATCTACCGCCTCAAGTCCGCTGTGCCTTGTCCGGTGGCAGGGTCGGACAGTTTCCGGTTGCCGCCTTTCGGAATTGTGGACGACCCCCGGGTCGCTCAATATGCCGAGATGTACCGGGACGAACTGGCCAAACGGGTAAGCAAGGGATTTGGCGCCGTGCAGGGGGAACGACTTCGGTTCGCGTGGTTAATCAGCGGTCCTGTATACGTCGATCCCTGGACTTTCCTGGCGAAACACGGGGTATCCGTTCCTTTTTTCGAGTTCGGTCTGGCTGCATAC
>JAUSEJ010000012.1 GCA_030650265.1 Dehalococcoidia bacterium
TAGGCCGTCGTACACTCTTTCGAGAAACGATATCCCCTTGGTTCCATAACCTCGGGGTGGCCCTCAAGCCAGGCCTTCGCTTCTTCGAAGCTCTTGGTGTCCAACATTGGCTTGATCTGGGCGAAGTTCACCATCCAGCCAAGGCCACCAACCGACGAAATAATGGCGATTGCGCTCCCTTGATTCATCCGGGGGACCATACTCTCGATCACGTGACGGTGCCCCACGAAATTAACCATGACCACATCCAACTCGGTATGAGGCTTGCCGGCCAGTCCAGCACAACAAAACAGCTTGTCAATCTTGCCGGGAACCTGCGCCAGGGCCGCGTCGATGGACTCCCTACTCCGCAGGTCGACTTGAATGAACTTCTTGATACCCTCGGCGGGCACCTCTTTGAAATCGAGGGCGTAGACCTCGGCCCCCAAGTCTACCAGAACCTTTGCGGTCGCCAGGCCCATTCCCGATGCCGCGCCATCGACAACAACCCGTTTGCCACTGTATCCCAGGTAGTCGCGCATGATGCTTCCCCTCCACTTTTCGAACATTGGCCAATTTTAGCCAGGGAGGTCTCAATTTACATCCATAGAACTCTGTATTCTAGAAACTGCCGATCATGTATTTTGGTTTGAGGGGGAGATAAGGCCTGCTTCAATTACATATTTTGTCAGGGCCGAACGGGAGCCAATACCGAGGCGAGAGTAAATATGATGGAGATGAGTACCGACGGTGAGGGGGCTAAGGCTCAGCCGATCCGCCATTTCAGCCGTGGTCAATCCCCTGGCAGCCAGACAGGCGATCTCGAATTCGCGCCCGCTTAGAGGACCCGCATTCTGTCGAGGAATGCGATGGGAGGGTGACCTTATGCCCATGTCGCGGAGTACCTGTCGGGCTCGACCCGAGTGAATTCGCGCACCAAGACGCTGGAATGCCTCCAGACTTTTCTGGGCCGCATTGGTCGCAATCTCCGGCTGAAGTTCTGCTGCCGCGATGGCCTTCTCCAACAAGCATTTCGCCGTCTCAAATGGAAGATCGAGCGAGGTAAACGTTTCACTTGCACGCGTGAGGCAAGCCAACGCTGCTTCATTCTGGTTGAGCGCCGTCCGGGCCAGGCCCTCAGCCCGACATGAGAGGGCAGTGAGATACGGCGTATCAGAAGAGCCCAGCCCACCGATTTTGCCGGCGGTTTGCAGAGCAGCCCCGGCATGACCAGCAGCGACCTGCGCTTCTGCCAATAGCATCAACCCAATCGGCATGTACTCTAACGTGAGGCCAGCGACCTCTCTCACGATCGTGCCGGGAAGGGCCGTTTCTGGTGGATCGATGAAGCCACTGGCAATGTCCAGAGCCCGCTCCACCTGCCCCTGTTCGAGGGCGAGGACGGCCTCGACAATATTCACCAGTGGGAATACATACCTATCAACCGCCTCCTCTCCGGAAGGATTGCCAAAGACCGTTTTCACTTCGGAAATGCGGGCCTCGGCCTCGACGGATTCCCCTACCAGGGCCGCGACCATCGCCCGTTCGGCCAGTGCGTAGGCGAGATCGCGGGGATATCCAACTCGGCGAGCTAAAACAATGGTATCAATTCCGCGGCGCCGGGATTCATTCCAATCGCCTGACAAGTAATTGGCCCACGCCAGCCGTATGCCAAGAATGACGTCAAAGGTCGGTGCGCCAAGCCGGCGTGTCACAGCCAGACCGCACTCAGTATGGTAACGTATGAAGCGGTGATCCCCTTGCCGCCTGCCAATAACAGAAAGCACGGCATGAGCACGGCAATTATTCCAAAGGTCCCCCGCCTTATCGCTTACTTGCAAAGCATGAAGAGCACGTTCTCTGGCGATATCGACTTCACCATGCTCCAGCCCCACTACGGACGCCACCAGATTGGCATCTGCCTCGACTTGTGGCGATGCCAATTTCTCGGCGAGAGACAGAAGTTCCTTCGACACATTTGCCATGCCTGCCTTGTCGCCCAGTCGATGAAGATGGTGAAATCGCAGGGATTGCAGATCCACCAATTCCTGGCATGGCTCGCATCCGGCTCTCGTTTGAAGCACTGTCAATCCGTCCCTGATGTGAGAATTGGCGACGTCGAAGTGGCCACAATCCCATTCCATCATGGCCAGACGCCTGTGAAGGCGTGAAGCGGCCAGGACATCTCCCGCCCGCTCTCGCTCAGCCAGCGCTTCGTTCCAGACTTCAACCGCCGCCCGCCGCTTGCCGATCCGCTCCCTGGCCTCGCCCAAGTGCTCCAGCAGTCGAGGTAGGGTGGCGGGGTTCCCTTCACCCTCCTCCCTCCAGCCTCCACCATCACGCACGAATGCTAATGCAGTGTCAAAGTATTCTGCCGCTTCATCGTTGGCATAGACGGCAAGGGCCTTTTCTCCAGCAGCGATCAGCACCGTTACGGCCCGGTCACGATCTGCCTCTGGACCGGCGCCGCGATAGTGACGCGCCAGCCGGCTTACGTCTTCCGCTCGTCCAATTGAAGAAGATTCGAGCGCCTTGATCGCCGCTGCATGGGCTCGTCGCCGCACCATCTCCGGCAACTCGGCATAGGCTACCTCCTGGATAAGTGGGTGGGTAATGCCATAGGTTACTTCCGAGCCAGCCGTGCTCTCTCCTACCAGTCCTCTGGCTCGCAAACGTTGCAGGGCATCAAGGAGAGCCTGCTCCCCCATGTCTCCCGCGGCCTGCAGGACAGCGTGCGATGCGGTGTCGCCCATGACAGCAATTAGATCGAGAATTCGCCGCTGGGCGGGCGCCAGACGATCCAACCGCTCTAGAATCAGGTGGCGTACGCTCTGCGGCAGAACATTCGTTCCTTCAACATCAAAAGTCCAACCATCCTGACTCCGGCGAAGATTGCCAGAATCGACGAGGGCGGCGATCAGTGCTTCTATAAAGAGAGGTACCCCTTCAGCTCGGGCCTCCAGAAGAGATAGCAGTATGGCCGGAGCCTGTTCACCAAGAATGCCTGCGACCAACTTGCCCACGGAGCCTGTCTCGAGACGAGGGACGGGAATCTCCTGGGCCAGCCCGTTGCGCTGCAGAGACCTCAACATCGACCGCAAGCCGCGGGACGTGTTCAGGGCACTGTCGAGGCAGGTCACGAGCAACAGAGCGCGTTGTTCAGAGAGGCCCCGTGAGAGATAATGCAGAATCTCGATCGTCGCCGGATCAGCCCATTGAGCGTCGTCGATGAAAAGAAGCAGGGGCTTCTCCTGCGAAAGCTGGTCGACAAAGCGTAATACCGCTTCGTAAAGACGGGTCTTTTCGAGGGAGGAATTCCCTGGCCCTTCCAGGGGAAGAGACGATGCGCGTAGACGACTACCGGCCAAAAGACTTCCGAGGCCAGGAAACCCGCTGACCAGGCCGTGTAAACTGGTGGAGTCAGGACTGCGCGACAGTGGCCGAAAAGCATCGACCAATGGGGCGTAAGCGAGGCTAGCCTCTTGCGGAAAAGAGCGTCCTTCAAGCACCCTGAAGCCACGTTCCTTTGCCAGATCCATGGCATCTCTGGCCAGACGGGTCTTGCCGATACCAGGCTGGCCAGTCAGAAAGATGGTGCCGCCCCGTCCCTCGGCGGCCATGGCCAAAGCCGAACTGAGGCATCGCAATTCTGCGGTGCGACCGACCAAGGGCGCTGGCGCCCTGGAACCAAACGGCTTTTGGAGAGCAGAATCAGATTTGCGGTCTTCAATATGCTTGCCTGGTTCCAACGTTTTCCCCCGCTGACACCACTGGCGTGCCACTTTCCGAGGCCGGATCCTGCAATATCAGGAATATGTTCTGCCCAGACCGCAAACAGACTGAGTCCTCTGCTTTGAATCAGTGGTGCCATCTCCAGCAACACGGACATTTCAGCGAATCAATAATAGCATCGCGGATGCTTGGTGTCAATTCCGGAAACTCAATTCGCTCAGCGCGACTGTTTCTCGAATAGCACCGGGATCCGCAGTTCTTCGTCACGTTCGGCCAGTCCGGAAGGGTTGTCCTTTTGCAGAACCAAAGTACCCGGACCTGACGACGGCTTG
>JAUSEJ010000013.1 GCA_030650265.1 Dehalococcoidia bacterium
GCGCGCCACCGCATCATTTGTTACGGAGAACCCTCGACCGCCAGAGCCAGTCTGGGTGTAGAAGTGGCCGTTGGCCAGGTCATAGTCGGCACCTCTGGACGCAGTGATGGGAGGTGGAACCATCGAAGATGCCTTGTACCGGTCGGAGAATTGCTTGGTCAAAGTGAGATACTTGTCGCCAAAGCTTACGCTGGGCTCTATCTGAGTGCCTTCCACCCATTCGTTCCACGACGTGATGACAATCCAATCGGGCTGGCTGTTTATCGCCGCCGTGAAGGTAGCGTTGTAGAACCCCCCATCTTCCCGGGAGCGAATGAAGGCGTCCGACCTTCCCGTGCCCATATCGTTGTAGCCAGGCATTACTGTGGCCACCCATAGCTTGCTGGTGCCGTTTTGGGCGTTATAGTTGGTGATTCGTTTGGACCAGTCGTTGAGGGTGTAGTTGACGTCGGTCGACCAGGCGACGCTGTATAAGTGATGGCCGTCAAACACGCTCTGGTAAGAGATGTCGGTCCCTTCCGCGATCCAGATCGCCGATTTGCCCGGGTCCACTTGCTGGCGGATGGAGGCCCAGGCCTGAAGCGGGGTCTGGCCAGGCGCCGTGGGAACGGATTTCAGTGACCAGAAGAAGATGACGGGCTTGCCGCCAAACTTCAGGAAATTGGGGCTGCTGCCGTGTGTCGTAATCACGTAACGAAGGCCATCGACAATTGCTTGCTGGCTGCCGAAAAAGGGAGAATTGGTCTCAAAGACTATGCTGGCCCGGAAGTCCGTCCCCTGGGAAAGCGATAGCAGTGCTGCAAGGTTGCTGTCGGTCTGATTGCCTCTGCCTAGCCAGGCGCTGATGAAGGCGTCGATGCCCGAAGCACGGGCCTGGCTGATATGCCTGGCAATGGTGTTTCTATCGGCCGAAACATACTTCACTGTGGGCATGTCAGAAACGATGGACGGAAACCAGGTGTTCAGATCGAACCAGGGATAGTAGTAGGCCAATACGAGTTTGTCAGTTGCCGCTTGCCTCACCTCCGCCCGGGCAGAAATAGCAGTAGGAAGCATTGGCAGCAACAGGAGAAGAAAGAGTAGGGAGCGGAAAAAACGCATAGGTTCGCCTCACTGGGCCTATTCTAAGCGAATTCGTAGCGAAATAGCAATAGGAATTGCGGGAGGTTACCTTCGGGCTACTACCTACGCCGGCGACGCAGCGTGATCGGACGGTCTGCCGGTCTGACGACGCTATCCGCTTCGAAGTAACCGCCGGCGGTTACGTTGGGATAAATTAGGCAACGCTTGGAGAGAAGAGTGCCAGGCATGGTGACAGAATTGCACCCGGTCTCGGATTGATCGCCA
>JAUSEJ010000020.1 GCA_030650265.1 Dehalococcoidia bacterium
CGAGGTGTCGGATCTCGGCTTCAAATCGGGCTTTCAAGGTCAGGGCTTTTTCTTCTGGCATCTGGGCTACATAGCGAACGGCCAGGCGTTCCGGCGTCGTCTGCGCTTCGAGGGGCGCCCCATAAAAGGAAAGGCTGCCCACCATCGCCCGTTTGAAACAGGTCGGCGTTTCCCGGTCCGTCGACTGACCCGGCCGTTCAACCGGCCGGCCTTGTTTGACCCCCTCCTCATCCAGACGCACATACACCCCGTCCAGACTGACGACCAACGTCTGCGTCTCTGCCGGGATCACCTCGTCGGCCCGAATGGCCTCGTTGAGCCCTTCCCCCTCACACTCCAGCCACACCCCGGTTTCTTCGAGCAGATGATGGATGGCGGTAGCCGACGGATGAAACAGCGCACTTTTCGCCAACAATTGCGCCGTCTCCTCCGGGGTCACCAAGGCACAGGAAAACAGCACCGACTCGCGCACCGCCAACGTCGCAAACTCGCCTTCCATACCCCACTGGCGATCCAACGGCACATAGCTCCGCCCGCCGTAGTCGCTCTGATACAGATTGCGCGCCAAGACCATCGGCCCGAAGGGGGTGAGAAAACGCTTGCGGCTGATCATCTTCCACCGATACCAGTCGCCGTCGATTTCCAGCGTTGGCGCCGCCTCCTCATACCCTTGGAGAAAAGTGCGAAAACCGGCAACCCCGGCCACCGAGAGGGCCTGTTGCAGGCCCCGGCTCATTTGTTGGGCCAACTCCGGCGTCAGCCGTTCCAGGGCCAAATCCTGGCACTCTTGGCTCAGTTTTTGTTTAAATTCCTCTGTAGCCGCTGCGATTATCGTGGCGATATCCATCTGGGGCTCCTTTCTCGTTGAAATACAACTCCTTTTACTACCGCAAGTTGTACGATCGAGAATAGGAGCCCTCTTTGCAACCGCTAAATACGTACAATCAAGTTAGCACCGTATCGCACTGGAGGTTCGGGCGCGACCACATCTAACCAGAGGTCGGTCCACACATACAACCCCTCTTGCACGGGCTTGAAGATGCCAATATCGATGTACCAATGGTCTACATAGTTCCGCCGAACCATGAGGTTGCGGGCTGGAAGATAGACTAGAAAGTCGCCATGCCTCCAAGTCGG
>JAUSEJ010000027.1 GCA_030650265.1 Dehalococcoidia bacterium
TGAGGCCGTATTGGACGTACTGGAGCGACACGACATCACCGCCGAACTCGAGGACGAGCGCCATGCTGGAGCACCTATCACCGCCAGCTTCAGAGGTGAATTGCGTCGAGACCAGGCAGCGGCCCTTGAAACGATGCTGGCACAGGAGACCGGAATCCTGTGTGCGCCGCCAGGGTTCGGTAAGACGGTGACGGCAGCGGCTCTGATCGCCAGGCGTGGCGTAAGTACTTTGGTTCTGGTCCATCGCACCGGACTGCTCAAACAATGGCAGGAGCAGCTTTTCACCTTCCTTGATGTGTCCAAGGGCGACGTTGGGGTCATAGGAGGTGGCAAGAGAAAGCCCTCCGGCCATGTCGACATTGCCGTGATGCAATCCTTGTCTCGCGGTGAAGGTCAATCCGAGTTGCTCGACAGTTACGGCCAGATCATCGTGGACGAATGTCATCACCTCTCGGCCTTTACCTTCGAGTCGATCTTGAAGCAGGCCAAGGCGCGATATGTCGTGGGACTTACCGCGACACCGGTACGGCGCGACGGGCATCAGCCGATCATCTTCATGCAGTGCGGACCGATACGCCATAGTGCTGCAAGACCGGTTACAGCACCGACGCAGATGGAAGTCTTGCCACGCTTCTTAAACACCTCACAGATTCCACTAGAAACAGGCATTCATGATGTGTTTCGATCCCTCTCCAACGACGACCATCGTAATCAACAGATAACTCGCGACATCATAGAGGCCTATCGAGAGGGACGGAAAATCATTGTTTTGACCGAACGCACCGAGCATCTGGAGCGTATACGGGAAGCGCTCGGCGACGCCGTGGAAAACTGCTACGTGCTACACGGCCGATTACCCAAGAAGCAGCGCACCGATGTTTTCACGGCGCTTGCGGACTTGGACGCCTTGGCTCCTCGGGTGATAATCGCCACCGGTCGCCTAATTGGAGAGGGTTTCGATCACCCGCCGCTGGATACCCTGGTTCTTGCCATGCCGATTTCGTGGAAGGGGACTGTTCAGCAATACGCCGGGCGGTTGCACCGGGACCATGTCGGCAAAAAGGATGTTCGCATTTATGATTACATCGAGCCCAACCACCCACAGCTCGCCCGGATGTGGGGCAAGCGCCTCCACGTCTATCGGGCGATGGGGTACGTGGTGCGCCAGAATGACAAGGTCTCAACGGAAACCATGTTTTGAGATTCGGCGGCTTGTCGATTGATGGCAGGCTAACGGCAAAACCCACACATTGATAGTCAGACTGCCCAACATACAATGGATCAGGTGCAGAGTCAGGCTGGAATCGCACGGGCCCTGGTTCTACTT
>JAUSEJ010000042.1 GCA_030650265.1 Dehalococcoidia bacterium
GTATGAATGGTGAAGTTGGGTTTGTAGGGAGCGGCGTTGGCTATCTTCTCTACAAACCTGCAGTGTATTCTCTCCTCGTTCTCGGCGTTCATATAACCACCAAGCTCGAAGCGTCCTTCGACTAGCCTGACCTCAGAACTGCGAATTTTGTAAGCCTCCACAGTGTCATCAAGATTCTCCGCAACGGGGCGGTCCAGGCCGACGGAGCGGGCATCCTCCTGCCCTGAATTGAAATTGCAGAACTTGCACTGGTCACCGGAGGTGAAGTACTCGCAGAAGCGAACGGGAAAGATCATGAAGCAGTTGCGAGGAGAAGAGACCAACCTCGAAATTGGCGTCCCTCTGCTCGTGAGAGGCTCTGGCCCTTCGCGCTGTTCGGCTTGAGGAAAGTAAACTTCCATGTTTACCGTTTCCTCTCCTTCGCACAGGGCGAATTTCCCCTCACTTACCTCCCTGATCTCGTAAGGACTCTTGGGGTTGATGCGGATTGCCGCGGCAAGCCCGTTCTTCATTAGCAAGGCATTCGGCCGCAGCATGCGACCGTCACGAAGCCTTGACGGGCGTTTTTCGGCCAGTTCCTTCAGAGTTACATCGTCAAACTTGCTTTGGTAGGACTGTGTGGCTGCTTTCCACTCGCTGACCTTATCGAGATCGTCTGTATCTCTCACGCCGCGATTAACGATCTCCAACCTGACGATTACCTCTAGCGGAAACGTCGGATACTTCTTGTGCAGATCATCAATTCTTGTCATTATTTCACCAGTCCTATATGGCTTCCGGCGACGCAGCCGCGACGGGCGACGCCACGGATCTAATGAACTGAAGGAGCCAGTTCGCTTTTTCCGGGACGACGTCGGCCATGTAGGTGCCCCAATCTCCCGCTTGAGCAAGGATCCCGAGCTCGCCAGTGTAGTTTCCGGCAGAGCAACACAAGCCGCAGTGCATCAACTTGTTCAGCTTCTCATATAATCCGTGCTCCAGCATGGCCTCATGATGAGCAAGGAACACGTCGAGATAATACTCCGTAGGTGGCAGTTTCGCCCGATTGGCATCGTTTTCTCCATAGACCGAGCCCGCCGGCAGGTGCAAATGGCCAACGTCGGGCTTTATGTCGTTCTCGATCATCCAGCGAACCGCTTCGATATGAGAATCTCTGGCCTCCTGCCATGTCTTGTGCCCGTTCGGCGCGATGAGGCTGAGGCCACCGATTGTCTTGCATCCCACATTGCCAACGCCGTAAACATCCACCGCATCGGAGAGAGCCTCCAGCCAGCGATCGTAGGAGCTATGTCTTTCCTTCCCGGGACAAATATCTGCGAAGAGCCCGGCATCCCATGCCTCCAGTTGGATAGCAAAACAATCGAGTCTCACATCCTTGAGCCTCTGCATTCCTTTCCTGCTCATGGCCTCGGTATGGACGGTGAAGTTGGGCTTATAGGGAGTGGCCCTGGCGATGTTTTCCACGAAGGTGCAGTGTATTCTTTCCTCGTGCTCGGCGTTCGCAAAACCACCCATTTCGAAACGCCCTTCAATCAGTGTGACCTCCGAGCCGCGAATCTTGTAGGCTTCAACTATCTCCTCAAGGCTTTCCGTCACAGGACGGTCGAGGCCGATAGAACGGGCATCCTCTTGCCCCGAATTGAAGTTGCAGAACTTGCACTGCTCCCCGGTGGCAAAGTACTCGCAATAACGGACAGGCATTATCAAGAAGCAACTGCGAGGCGATTTGATGAGCCTCGATATTGGCGTCCCTTTGCTGGTCCGGGGTTCTGCGCCCTCCCGCGGCTTGGGACGGGGAAAATAGATGTCGGCGCCAACCCTTTCCTCGCCTTCGTACAGGTCAAATTTCCCGTCACCTACTTCTCTGATCTCATAAGGACTTCTGGGGCTTATATGGAGTCCAGCGCCCTCGCCGCTCTTCAGATAGAAGGTGAAAGGCCGCAACATGTAACCGTCCTTAAGCCTGGTCGGCCTATTGTCAACCAGTTGCTTCAGGGTGACGTCATCAAACTTGCTCTGATAGGTACCTGAGGCAGGTGTCCAACCACTCACCTTGTCGAGGTCCGCTGAGTCTCTGACACCACGGTTTAGAATCTCCCACTTCACGATCACATCACCGGGAATGGTCGGATACTTCATGTGCAACTCAGCAATACGAGTCAATGTCTTGTCTCCTTTACGTTTCTATTCAACAAAACTTTGGTCGAAACGGCTTTGCGCTGCTTCGAGTCTGTCGAACGATGATTGAAATGACGATAGAGAGGAGGGCATATCTCCTGTCGACACCTCAGGCCATCTATCTAGGGTGAGTTGTCGTCTCTGATAGTTTGCTCCGCCATGGAGACTGCGGGTGTCATCGTAGACTGTTCGCAACGATGACGTGAAAGCCATGCGGGCGTCATTGTCCTCTCTATAGTCAACGCCAGTTGGATGTGGTCGTCTTTGACTCTGGCTTGCAAACATAAGCTATGTTGCTGATGTTGTGCAAATGAAATGCTGAGTTTCAACTATTGTCTGGTGAGGAAACATCGAACCTTGCCGCCAAAGGAGCCAAGCAACTCGGCTTTCTCCACTTGGCGGCAAGATCGATAGCAATTAGCCCTTGCCTGGCAACAGGGACCTTGGGTCGTTGTTGGTGACGCCCGCGGCGTCCAGTTGTCGGACTTCTTCTTCCGAAAGGCCCAGCAGTTCACGCAGGATATAGTCGCTATGCTCGCCTAAACAGGGAGCGTGCCGTTGAATTGCCCCTGGTGTCTCTGATAGTTTCACCGAGGCGCCATAATGGAGATGGCGGCCGGCATCCGGATGGTTAACCCATTCCCAAAACCCTCGCTGGTTCAAGTGAGGGTCGTGCAGTAACTCTACGTTATTAAGAACAGGTGCGGCGGGAACGCCAGCGGCCTGGAGCAGGTGCATGACCGCAATGTGGTCTTGTCCGATGGTCCATTCCTCCACTAGCCGGTCCAGGTCGTCCTGATTATGCCAGCGGCCGAGGGTGGTGCGAAACCGCTCTTCCTTTGTCCATGCGGGATCGCCGATTGCTCGGGCGAAGCTCTTCCACTGCTCATCGCTTCCAATGGCAATCGTCACCCATGATTCCTCGCCGAGGCAACGGTAGCAGCCATGAGGAGCCATCGATGAATCTCTATTACCTACACGTTCGGCAATTCGACCGTTCATTGTATAATCCAGAATAGACTCCCCCACCAGGCAGGCAGCACCCTCCCGTTGAGATAGGTCGATGAACTGACCCTTACCTGTCTTTCGTCGGTAGCGAAGAGCCGCAAGGATGGCGCCGACAGCGAGCAGTCCCGCCACAGGGTCCGGGTAATTGACCCCTCCCCGATAGGGGGCATCATTGGGGCCGTAACCGGTGAGCCAGGCCATGCCGGTCGTTTGCTCCAGAGTGGCGCCGAAGGCGCCGTAATCCCGTTCCGGTCCAGTCATGCCATTAGCGGACATGGAAATGACGATGATCGAGGGATTCACTTCTCGCAG
>JAUSEJ010000045.1 GCA_030650265.1 Dehalococcoidia bacterium
TTGTAGCTGTAAACCGCGATGCAGATGCGCCAATCTTCAAGATGGCTCACTACGGTGTGGTCGGCGACTTCAAGAAGGTACTGCCTGTTCTTGCTGCAGCCTGCAAGGAACTTCTCGCCAGTTAGGGCGCTTCTGTAGCAATTGAACATCCAAGGTGGGGGCGTCCTTAACCAATGAAGGACGCCCCCCTTGTCGAAAAATGATTGGTCTCGACCGGTCCAAACCTTGACTTGGGCCCACACATCAATTGGACTAACTCTAGTGGCCGCAATAGACCTCGCGACGATGCTTGACCCGGACAATGGTTACTCGCTTCGCATGGTCATCTATTTCGAGTATAATTCGATAGTCGCCCGCCCTGATGCGATAGCCCCCTTCGGCTTCCAGCTTACGGATGCCTGCTGGCCTCGGGTTGTCGCCTAGGGTGGAGATGATAGCCAGGATCCGGCGGCGTAAGGATGATGCTAGCGCGAGGATATCTTTCTCGGCGCTGGCCTTAAGCTCGACGCCGTACATCTTCACGCCGGTGTTCGTCCAGTTCCCCGAGAAACTCCTCTAGAGATCTACTTGACTCCTTGGAGAGCCTCGACCTCAAGATGTCCAAGCTATCCTCCAAATCTTCAAGGCGATCGATCAAAGAATCATATTCATCGATTGCCAAAAGAACTGCTTTGACCTTGCTGTGCGAAGCAATGAAACACGGTTCGTGGCTCTGCCCCACCTCCTCAACTAGAGAGGTGAGATTTGGTCTCGCCTCACTAATAGGGACAACTCTAACCTTTGGCATATGTTACGCCTCCTTGTAACGTACAGTTTAGCATGAGGTACAGCAGCAAGTCAATGTCCGAGAAATTCTGAGACCGTTCTTCCAGTAGAACCGGTGAGGTGATTGAAGGGCGTCGCAAAGCAGGTGGCGCTGGATTCACACTCGCCACGAATGGAATGTGCTATAATATCACCGGTTGCTCAGGGGATAGCTCGTCTCTAAATAACTGAGGAGAGTCAAATGAAGGAGTCGCCTTTCAGCACGCGCGACATCGTGATGATTCCACTTTTCACGGCCATTACAGTGGCTCTCGGGTTCCTCTATATTCCGCTCCCGTTTTCGCCGGTGCCGGTTACCGGTCAATCCTTGGGGGCGATGCTGGCAGGTAGCATTCTTGGGGCCAAACGAGGTGCCCTTAGTATGGTCGTCTTTCTTGCGCTCCTGGCCGTTGGGGCGCCTGTGCTCGCCGGGGGAAGGGGTGGTTTCGGGTGGCTGGTTGGGCCCAGCGGCGGCTATATTTTTGGCTTCGTGGTCGGGGCGTTCGTTATTGGACTATTTGCCAAAAGCCTTAGCAACCTTCGAGGCGGCTTCTGGTGGTTGGTGGTCGCGAATGTGATCGGCGGCATTGTCGGTATACATGTTCCCGGCGTTGTTTGGCTTGCCATCGTTACGCATCGCAGTCTTGTCGATGCGCTGGTGATTGGCTCGGTGCCGTATCTGCCTGGCGATCTCCTCAAAGTTCTGGCGTCGGCTATCATCGCTCAGGGCGTATACGCCGCTTATCCCATGGAACGCTTGTTTCCTCGCAGCAAACCTTCTTTACCCGAGGCGAACTAGGAAAGGCAACTCACGCATGATGGATGCCTTCATTGTTTCGGCCAGGAGGACCCCTATCGGGAGGGTAGGCGGCGTTTTGCGGTCTGTGCGCCCGGAGCAACTTGTTGTTCCCCTCATTCGCGCTATTCTGAGCGAGACCGGTCTGGACGGGGCCGCGATAGACGACGTCATTCTGGGAAACGTGGTGGGTCCGGGGGGAAACATCGGGCGATTGGCGGCGCTTGCGGCCGGGCTCCCCATTGATGTCCCGGGCGTGACCGTGGACCGGCAGTGTGGTTCGGGCCTCGAAGCAATCAACATTGGCGCCGCGAAGATCCGGGCCGGACTGGCAGACGTCATCATCGTCGGGGGCACGGAAAGCTGCAGTCTCGAGCCCTGGAAATTGGAGAAGCCGCCTTCTTTGCATCAAGAGCCCCCGCGTTTCATTTTTCCTCACGCCCGCTTTTCACCAGTCGAGATAGGCGATCCTGATATGGGGGTGGCCGCCGAGAACGTGGCCGAGGCTTTTGGCATCTCGCGGGAAGAGCAGGATGCTTTTGCTCTGGCCAGTCACCAGAAGGCGGCACTGGCCATCGCCGAGGGACGGTTCAAGCAGGAAATCGAGCCGGTGCCGGTCGACCGCGGGCGGGGACAAACAACGATCGAGGCGGACGAATGCGTGCATCCTGACATGTCTATGGCGGTGCTGAGGCGGTTTCCGCCGCTCTTCAAGTTGCAGTGCACTGTGACCGCCGGCAACTCTTGCCCGATCAATGACGGAGCCGCCCTGGTCCTTCTGGCGTCGGCGGCGGCAATTCGCCGTTTCTCGCTGTCGCCGATGTTGCGGTTCATTGATTGTACAACATCTGGCGTCGACCCTAATCTCTTGGGGATCGGGCCGGTTCCGGCGGTGCGCAAGCTTCTTGCTCGTTGTCAGCTTTCGGTTGGCGACATCGATCTATTCGAATTCAACGAGGCGTTTGCGTCTCAAGTTTTGGCTTCGGTAAAGGCTCTTGATTTGCCGCTAGATCGATTGAATGTCAACGGTGGCGCCCTTGCCCTGGGGCACCCGTACGGCGCTTCGGGGGCTATTCTGGTGACGCGTTTGGCCCACGAGCTTCGCTCTCGTCACCAGAGATATGGACTGGCCACCCTGGGAATCGCCGGGGGCATGGGTATCGCTAGCCTCTTCGAGAGGGTGTAGAAGACGGTCAACGGTGGATTCGGGGAAGGGCAAGGACGACAAGGACGACAAGGACACTTAGGACGCCAAGGGCGATGTGATGAATGTCTCTGATGGTATTGTTTGGGCCAGCTATCGTTCTCCAAATAAGGCGGCAGTTGTGGCTGATGATGGCGTGGCCATTACCTATCGCGAGCTTGACGAGAGTGCTAATAGAATCGGGCGCTTTCTTAGAGACGTTCATCGGGTCAATGCTGGCGATCGCGTCGGAATTCTCGCCGGCAGCACGATCCAGTTCCTCGAGGCCTTTTACGGCGTCGTTCGAGCTGGCGGTATTGCTGTTCCCCTGAACGACCAATGGGGTCCGGCCGAGCTTGAGGCATGTCTCGCCCAATGTTGTCCGGTCATGATCTTGACTGGCCCGGTCGATAGCTCTGCTTCATGCAAAAGGCGGATAGTAGACTTTGGCGTTCCTGTTGTCGAGATCGATCAGGTGGAAAATGCCGGTCTCTTGGGCGCTGTCTTGGCCGGGAGTTCGTTGCCGGAAGAGCCAGGAAAGGATGATTTCTTCTATATCGGTTACACCTCAGGCAGCACGGGTAGGCCGAAAGGTGTTCTTCGACGCCATGGGTCGTGGCTAGACAGCTACCAGGCAGCATCAATCGAATTCGGCTGCAGCCGCGCAGATCGCGTGCTAGCGCCTGGTGCCCTTTTCTATTCGCTATCCTTGTTTGCTGTGACACACGCTCTCTTTCTCGGCAGCACGGCTTACATTATGTCTGGCTTCGACCCGAGGCGCTTGTTGGAGATGGTCGAAAGGGAGAAAGTGACGACGATCTGCATGGTGCCGACTCTCTACGAAGCCGTTTTGAACGAAAATGGGGCTTCGCGGCGAGACCTCTCTTCCGTTCGAACCCTCATTTGTGCTGGCTCGAATTGGCCAAGGGCCAAACAGTCAAAGGAGAGGGTTTTGGCGATGTTCCCGTCGGCGGGTCTCTACGAATACTATGGAGCTGCCGAGATGAGCTTTGTGTCGACTAGTCATCCCGAGGAGCAGATGAGGCGACCCCGATCGGCCGGGCGTCCCTTCCTTGGCGTAAGAGTCCAGATTCGCGGCGAGGACGGGCAGCTTCTTGGTTCCGGCGAGATAGGCACTCTGTTCGCCCAAAGCTCATACGGATTCGAAGGATACTATGCGGATTCCGGGCGAACGGCTAAGGTCCTGCATGACGGCTGGATGACTGTTGGCGACCTCGCTTATGCCGACGAGGAGGGCTATCTCTACGTGGTGGGGCGGAAGGACAACGTGGTGATCAGTGGGGGTGTTAATGTCAGTGTCGAGGAGGTGGAGGAGGTTCTTAACGGCCATCCTCTGATATCTCTGGCCGCCGTCTTTGGCATCGATGACCCGCTGCGCGGCCAGGTTCTGGTTGCTCTGGTCCAACGGCGAAAGGGGTCCGTGGTTCACCTGCGTGAACTCCGCGACTATTGTGCTGCCCGGATCGATCGCCACAAGGTGCCGCGCCGGCTGCGGTTCGTCGACGCCCTTCCGCTTACCCCGTCGGGCAAGATCAACCGATCGGAATTGCCTCATTTTTACGCTGCCATCACCTCACCCGGATCTAAGGCGCGCCGATGATCGAGTTTGAAAACGTCACCTTTGCTTACCCCGGAAGGGAACCGGTCCTCGCAGGATTCAACTTGAGCGTGGCCGAGGGAAGCTTTGTCTCCCTCATTGGCCGCAACGCCTCTGGGAAATCCACGATTGTAAAACTGCTAAATGGATTACTGCTTCCTCAAGGCGGATCCGTGACGGTTGATGGACGGCAGACCGATCAGGGTGCGCACATAAGGGAAATTCGTAAGATGGTTCAACTTGTGTTTCAGAACCCCGATAACCAAGTGGTCGGGGTAACGGTAGAGGAGGATATCGCTTTCGGCTTGGTGAACCTGGGTATTACCTGGCCGGAAATGGGGAAAAGAATCGACGAGGCCCTTGATTTCACCAGGCTGCGTCCGCTGCGGTCCCGTCCGGTAGCCGAACTTTCAGGAGGAGAGAAGCAACGTGTGGCCATAGCGGGAGTTCTTGTCATGACGCCTAAATGTGTGATTCTCGACGAGGCGACATCCATGCTGGACGACGAGGGCAGGGTCGAGGTTCTCCGCCTCGTTCAATTGATGAACAAGGAAATGGGCATGACGGTTATCCAGATCACACAGCACCTTGATGAGGTTTTGGAAAGCGACAGGATTGTTGTACTCGATGGGGGATGCATCGTGTTGGAGGGGACGCCGTCGAACATATTTGCTCATCCTGATAGGCTCCAGGCTTTCGGCCTGGTTGCTCCGTCGGTGGTTCGTCTCGGACAGGAGCTAGTAGGGATCGGGGTAGACGTTTCTTTGCCGCTCCTGCGTCTGTCAGATCTGGACCGGGTGCTGGCATCTCCTGTCCTCACGACGTTGTCGACGGCCTTTGTTGGCCAAAGCACCAGGCCAAACGTTTCTGATGATCGCGATGCCGCCTCGATCAGAGGGCGTTCTGGCAAAGGATGTTTGCGAATAGAACTCAGGAATGTGTCCTTCGCCTACAACTGCGGTCGGGCTGATGAGGTGATAGCCTTGAGAGGTGTGCAAGCTGCCATCGCAGCCGATGAGGTTGTGGCCATTCTGGGTCGGCAGGGATCGGGAAAATCGACTCTCCTACAGCATCTCAACGGACTCCTGCAGCCTACCAGTGGGCAAGTGCTAGTTGACGGTGGGCTGCTCAATTCTCAGCGGGCTGCGGCTCTCCGGGCTAGAGTAGCCATGGTGTTCCAGTATCCGGAGCACCAGCTATTCGCGCCAACTGTCTTCGATGACATTGCCTTCGCGGCAAGACAGCGATCGTTGACGGCTTCCGAGGTAGCGCAGCGGGTCAGCGACGCCGCTGCCTTAGTCCGACTCGATCTGGACCGTCAGGGAAGCCGACGTCCCCTTGAATTGAGTGGCGGTGAGCGAAGGAGGGCTGCTATCGCCGGGGCGCTGGTCGGTTGCCCTTCCATCCTACTGCTAGACGAGCCCATGTCCGGACTGGATCCCCTGGCCCGCCTGGAGCTTGCCGCCATTATTCGTAGTCTGCGCGCGGAGGCGGGAATGGGTATCGTTCTAGTAAGTCACTCGCTGGAAGAGGCTCTATCGGTAGCTGATAGGCTGATAGTTATGGACAGGGGAACGATCGCCTTCGACGGGAGTCCTGACGATCTGTTTCGACAGGCCGAAAGCCTCACTCGCTGGGGTCTGCAGTTGCCTATTGTCTTTCAGTTCGTCGAATCCCTCCGTGAATCTGAGAAAGGGTTCAGGGGACTGGGGTCAGGGGTTGGTGGACGGGCACTTCCTTCCTTACTCCCGACCCCCGATCCCCGACCCCTTGTTGTCACAAGCACTTTGCACCGTCTCGACCCGCGAACCAAGCTCCTTGTCGGCCTGACGTTGACGGCCGGGCTATTTGCTGCCAACACCTACCCGCCGCTGCTGGCTCTAGCGCTAGTGGCTCCCCTCCTATGCCGGCTGTCCCGTTACCCACTGATGAGTGTGCTCGGATCGCTGAGACCAATTCTTATGGTACTCGTCGGCGCCTCTTTTCTTCACCTTTTCGCCAGCCCCGGGCCCTACTATGCCGAATTCGGACCGTTTAAGCTCAGTCAGCCCGGGGTGGCAGAGGCAGGCATGGTAGATTTGCGACTGGCTTCGTTCATGATAATCGCGGCTCTTTTGACATGGACCACGTCGCCGATGGCTATGGCAGAAGGAGTTGAGCGTCTGCTATCGCCGCTGGCGCGATTTGGCGTCCCGATCCGGGATCTGTCAATGATGGTTGGCATCGCCTTGCGCTTCGTTCCGACCCTGACATCCGAGTTGCAGAGGCTGGTGAAGGTCCAGTCCGCCAGAGGCGTCGATTTCTCGCAGGGTGGTTTGATTCGCAGGGCGCGAAAACTGGCACCTTTAGTGATTCCACTGATCATTACGACGATGGAGAGAAGCGACGAGCTAGCCATTGCGATGGAGTCCCGATGTTACAGCGGCCAGGTGAGAAGTCGGTTTTACCAGCTACGTTTTACCGGCCTGGACTTCGTGATCCTTGCCGGCTGCCTAGTCTACTTGTCCGGTCTGCTCGTGGCTTCTCGCTTTGGCCAATAGCAGCTTTCATGGCGACTATCGCTCAGACGGTTTGTCAGGCGATGGCGAATCGGCATATTTGACACAGATATACAGGTCCTCCTTTGCCTGCAACCCGTACCTGCAAGAAGTAACTTCACCAAACTCATCGGTGAAATTGTAGACTTGGACGGAAAAACCGATCAGCGTCAATCTGTCTTTGTAGTCGGTCTCATAGATTCTGACGTGGTCGCATTGACCGAAAACCTTCTCTCTGTCTTTGGGCAGCACTGCGCTTTCCTCGTAGGTGTTGGCTGACGAAAGCGAGATCGGGACCTGGAGAATGGCCCAGCCGCCCGGTTTCAGCACTCTCAGCAACTCTGACATAGCCTTCCGATCGTCCGGAACGTGTTCCAGAACGTGATTACAGATGATGACGTCAAATACATTGTCGCCATAGGCTATATTGGTAATATCAATTTTCACCGCCGCCAACGGGGAATCGAGGTCAGCGCTAACGTAGGACAGATTAGAGAGTTCTCTAAGGGCTTTCTGGAGGTTTCTTTCCGGCGCAATGTGCAGTACACGGTGGGCCTCCTGGAACATCGTCGTCCTATTCTTGAGGTACAGGTACATGAGCCGCTCTCTAAAGGACGAGTGGCAGCGAGGGCACAGCGCAAATTCGAAAGCGCCGCCTGCTATGTTCTTCTCTCTCAATACTGGAATATCTGACCGGTCCGACAGAAACCGCCTAAAATGTCCGTGACAAAAAGGACATTCGACGTTTCGTCCGGAATAGAGAAAGAAGAGCGCATAGTATTTGAGTCGAACGCACCATATTTTGAATTCGGGCCAATAGTTCTTGGGAACGACTTTCTTGGCCAAAGCTCTGGTCTGGGAGCGTATCATGCCTGGTCCCTTTTAATACATCGTGTTTCGCTATCGCCGAAAGGACTATGAACTCAAATGGATCTGTTGCGATAGCCTCCTCAGTGCCCGACTGACCGTTCTTGCGCCCAATAGAAAAGTCTTCTTGGCGTACAGCGGCATTGCGCTTGCGTTCATAGTTCCGCTCAACAAAAGGCGCACGGCCTGCAGTCTTTTGCCTTCGTTCTGAACTTCTATCCAATCGTGTTCAGTGACGCCCGGCAGATTCATGATGAGGGTCATATCGGGGTCCCAGATCTCCCATTTGCCCAGCGCCTTGTCAGGAATTAGTGAGTGTTTCAGCGCAATCCCCCATAAATGGCTGCCCGGAAAAGGAGTGGTCATCGACCAACTGAACAGGTCGATCTTGTTCTCCCTGATCAGTTTCCTTGCAAACGCCAACGTGAGCTTGCTGTCCTCTTTGTTCTCAAATCGTAGTTCTCCGTTCTCTTCCCACACGTTGAAGGCCATCAGGAGGGCCAGCGTCTTCATCCCGTGGTTCTTGAACATGGTAAGGGCCTCTTCAATTTGGGCAACTGTCACGTTCTTCTTGATTCCCCGCAAAGTACGATCATTCCCGCTTTCGACACCAAACATTCCCAGCCAGCACCCGGCCTTAGCCATCTTCCGGGCAAGTTCATCGTCCATGTTACCTGCCCGCATGTGGACCTTCCAAGAAATGTCCAGTCCCCGTCTAACGATTTCGTCGCAGACCGCTTTGGCCCAGTTCAGATTCGCATTAAACTCGTCCGCCACGTCAAAGAACTCACTTATCCCGAATCGAGTACAAATCTCCTCCATTTCATCCACGACATTCTCTGGCGATCGCGCCCGATACCATGGTTTCTGCAGCTTCCAGACTGGATTAGAGCAGAACACGCAATCGAACGGGCATCCGCGAGCCGAGATAAGCGACGTGTCCAACTTTAGTTTCTTGTAGAAGTGCCCAGGGTAGCTTTTCAAGTCTAGCAGGTCCCTGGCAGGAAATGGAATCGAGTCGAGGTCCTCGATCGGCGGGCGGTGAGCGTTGACCTTGATCTCACCGTCTGCCCACAGCGCTGTCCCGAGAATGGAATTGTCTTTGCTCCCACGGTTGAAGTTCCTGAGGATTTCGAGAAAGGTTATCTCCCCTTCCCCCATGACGATGATGTCGGTAGCGGACTGCTGTAGGCCTTCGTGCGGCATTATCGTCGGATGGGGCCCGCCGCATACGATCAAGAGCGAAGGATTGATTCCTCTTGCTTCATTCGCGATGCGGTATGCTTCTCTTGCTCCCTGCGTTGTGGTAGAGATTCCGAGGACGTCCGGGTTGAATATCCTTATCTCTTCGACTATTCTCGCTACTCCCTCGCGGGGACCATCGAGAACCTTGATCTCCAAACCGTCAAGATGCCTTCTTGCATAGGCGGCGATATAGAGGAGCCCCAGAGGCGGGTGAACAAAGTCCATGGTTACTCTGGCACCGGTCGTGAGTGAATTCACGAGGAGGACTTTCAAATGCCACCTTCTTTGCAATCTTCTCTCAGGGTCATCCGTGGGGATGGATGGGCAGTTTGATTTGCTCGGCATACTTGTTCTCGTAGCACTCCACCAGATGGGTCGAACGGATTATAGCAGAATTGCGTCTGGTGTGCGTTGGAAGACGGATCTTGATAGAGATTACAGGGCGGGCATCTTCTCCATAGCCTTTATCGTCCCCTATATTGCCAAATTGACATGCGACTGACATTGTCCAAGATGGGCCGAGGATAAGTCTTGACAAAACCGGTGAGGCGGCGTATATTGCTCTACGTTGGTGAATTGCGGCTTTCTGACTGTTGTCCTTAGACGTCAGTGGTAGCTTCTCAGCAGCGATTTCGATGGACTACGTTGAAATGCGTAGATATGCCGGGTCATGATCTCTGGCCGATCCTGGCTTGACATTGCACCGGTGCTCTTGCCCGTTGTCTCGGAGGTGAAAAAGTGCCTAAGGTTTTGATTTCTGCTGCCGTGGTTTTGGCTGGTCTTCTTCTGATCATTGGTCTGAGAACTGCCTCTCCTGTTGCCCTCGGAAGTGAAGAAAGTCTCCAACTCGATGGCCCCAAGCCGAACATCTTGCAAGCCGAGAGCGGCGTTTTGAGCGATGCTGGTAGTATCATGGGTGTTCAGGTTTATGGCGGGTTCTGGCCAATTACGACTACGCAGAAGTTGGAAGAACTAGGCGCCCGGTGGACGCGCATCACCATATCGTGGCACACTGTCGAGCCATACTACAGTCCGCCAACTTTCGACTTTAGCGCATATGATTCTATTATTCAGGAGCTAACCGCGGCCGGAATTGTGCCCATTTTAGAGTTCAGACAGAACCCCACCTGGGCAGCGGCGACCACCTGCGGACCCATTTCGCCGACTATTAGCGCCGGCAAGAACGGACTCGACGCCTTCAGAGAGGTTGTGACTGCGCTGGCCGATCATTATAGTAAGGCGCCCTACAACGTGCATTATTGGGAGTTCTACAACGAGCCGGACAACAAAAGCGTCGATTATGCATGGTTGGGCGGCTGTTGGGGCAATGATCCGAAGGCCTACAGGGACATGCTCCAGGTCGCCCATGACGCTCTGCAGGCCGTGGATCCGAGTGCCAAGGTGGTTCTCGGCGGTCTGGCGCACCAGCCCACGCCACCAATATTTAACTTCAATTTTCTCAAAGAGATCATTGACGAGGGCGCTGCCCCCTATTTCGACATCGTGAACTTTCACTTCTATTCGAACCAGGCCTGGAGTTTCGGTCCAGGCGGCACTCACGGCAACTTCGGCTACGATATTCTGGGCAAGCTTGGCGAGATTCGCAAGGAGATGTCAGACAAGGGGGTGAGCAAGCCTGTAGTGGTAACGGAAGTGGGTTGGACGTACGGCCCCACGCAAAGCGATTTCGCGGAGAGGCAAGCACGATACGTCCCCAAGCTCTATGCGCGCGCTATCGTCTCCGATGTCAAAGCTATGACCTGGTTCTCGCTGGAGGATCCGCCTGGGGTAGGCTCAACAAACATTGTTCCCTATGGACTTCTGAATATTGACTATACGCCAAAGGAATCGTATTGGGTCTATAAGTTTGCCGCAAGCGAGTTTGATGACGCGACCTTTTCTGGTAGTATCCAATCTGAAGTCACGCCGGGACAGTTTCCCAGCTTTTGCCAGCAGTGGTGGGACAACGACTGTGTGGTCGAGGGCTACAAGTACAGCAAAGCCAATGGTCAGAAGCGCGCGGTACTTTGGGCGCAGAACAAGGGGCCAGCGGCTCAAGACACTGGCCTGACGACAAAGGCCTACGACATTCAAGTTCAGGTCGTTCTCCCGGCGTGGGTAGTATCGGCAAGGGACAGGTTGGGCAATTCCATCATCTTTCCTCAGGCGTCTCGACTTATTACCCTTACCGATAGTCCGATCTACGTGTATGGTGGGATCCCGACTGCAACACCTACGTTGACGCCTTTACCAACTAGGACGGCTACAGCAACTTCAACAGCCATGCCTACGCACACTAGCACGGCCACGCCAACCCCCACTTCTACATTTCCGCCTACGCCGACGCCTTTCGCAATCGATTCGGCCGGTTTCAGCGTCCCCTTCGATGTTTCTTTAACCAACGAGCAGTCACAGAGTCCGGCGATCGCCGTGGACTCCGACGGTGACATCCACCTGGTCTGGGCTGACGGATCGCCGGGTGCGAGGCGCATTTTGTACAGCGTCTGGTCG
>JAUSEJ010000056.1 GCA_030650265.1 Dehalococcoidia bacterium
AAGTAATTGGCCCAAAGTACCTCCTGAACAGGAGCCTGCCCGGCAAGGCCAAATCCCAGCAAAATGCCAGCGATGTAGACAAGCCAAACGGAAGGCCGGAAAGAAACAGCGACAAGCGAAACCGTTGCCGCTGAGAGAAAGGCGAACGCTGCCATCCCACAATGCCTCACGTGGAATTTGTCGAGGAAACCGCCCCAAAACAACTTGGAGATTGTAAGGGCCACAGCATGAGTGCTGTAGATCGCAGCGGCCGTGCCATCTTCCAAGCCGATGTCGGTTAGATAGGGGAAGAGATGCAATCCTAAAGCTGTGGAGCCGAGAGTGGCAAAGCCGAAGGCCGCAACTGAGAGCCAGAGCGCCGGCGTTCGTATGGCCTGCCCGCGCGTCCAGAAGGCCTCACTGGGAATGTTTCTATTTGCCTTGCGCGTCACCCCATCGGCCTGCCTGTCCTTTATCGGTGAGTCACCGTCGGGGAGAAGACCAAAGTCCTCCGGACGCCTTTTGATAAAAGATGCCGCCAACGGGATAAGAATGACCAAAACGGCCATGCCCCAAATCACCCAGGCCCAACGCCAGCCATAAGCCCCGATCAAGTAGATTACGACCGGAGACAGGGCCGCGCCGCCGAGGGAAACCCCCATTAGCGAAAAAGCCACCGCCTTCCCTCGCCGCCGAATGAACCAGTTGGAGATGGCGACATTGATGACGAGAGGACCGGCGCAGACGATGCCAATGGTAATGACAACGCCCCGGAGGAAGTAGAAGTCCCAGAGGCTCTGTACAAGTCCGAGAGCGATCATACCGCCCCCGCCAATAAGAGCGCCAATGATCATCAGGACCCGCCCACCGCGCTTGTCGATGATTGGGCCTATGAACGGGGAGACGAGGCCGTCGACCACGAACCCGAAAGACTGGATGCCCGAGTAGGTGGCTCTATTCCAGCCAAACTCCTGCGTCATCGGCTTGAAGAACAGTGCCCCACCATAGGCTCGCAAGCTAACGAAAATAAATTCGCTGACAAAGCCGACGGCTACAATTGCCCAGCCATAATAAAGCCGCCCGCGAACGAGCGACATCAGTCTAGCCGCCATTTAGTGTCCTTGCTGCATGGTCCTGCCTTCGCGGTTCAGTTCGACTTCAGCCAACGCGGCCCGGGGCGCTAGGCAAGTCGTCGTCGCCTTTCGCCGATAATAGCATAGAACCGCATCGCCGGGCAATGTGAGGAGTAGCCCCCAAATCCGTGAGTCAACTCGGATTTGGGGCTCCGAGTCGCTAGCTGG
>JAUSEJ010000065.1 GCA_030650265.1 Dehalococcoidia bacterium
ATACTGGGAAGCGCTCTTGCCAACATCCTCGCCAAAGCCGGTCAGGACGTCAGCCGGGAATACTACTTGAACGATGCCGGCAACCAATTGGATGCTTTCTATCGCACTTTGTGGGCTCGCTATCGCCAGGCCCTCGGTCAGGAAGCTGAGATACCAGCCGATGGCTATGCCGGTGCGTACATGGCCGACCTGGCGAGAGACATAGTAGCCGAAGAGGGAGACCGGTTCCTCCATATGCCCGAGGCGGAGGCTATCCTGGCGCTGGGCCAACCAGGCATGGCCAGAATCATCGAGTGGATCAAGCGAGACCTGATCGATATCGGCGTCAAATTCGACGTCTGGTTCAGCGAAAAGAGCCTTTACACCAACTCCCATTTTGCGGACGCCTTTTCCCTTCTGAAAGAGCGCGGCTACGTCGTCGAAAGAGAAGGGGCCGTCTGGTTTGCTTCCACCGCGCTGGGCGAAGAGAAGGACACCGTGATCATTCGCAGCAGCGGGACGCCGACCTACTTTGCTTCCGACATCGCCTATCACTTCAACAAGTTCGTCGAGCGCGGTTTTGACAGGGTCATTGATGTCTGGGGGGCCGATCATCAAGGTCACGTCAATCGGATGAAGACGGTCCTCACGGCTCTGGGCATTGACCCTAACCGGCTGGACATCCTGATCACCCAGTTGGTCACCCTCAAACGAGGGTCGGAGATCATCAAGATCTCCAAACGCACCGGGGAAATGATAACCTTGCAGGAAGTGATCGAGGAGGTCGGCGCCGACGCCTGCCGTTTCTTCTTCCTCGCCCGCTCTGCCGATAGCCAGATGGATTTCGATCTGGCCCTCGCCAAGGAGCAATCACAGGAGAATCCGGTTTATTACGTCCAATACGCCCACGCCCGCATCGCCAGCATGCTTCGTTCGGCCGCCGAGAAAGGAATCGACTACGCCGACGGAGACGTCGGTCTGCTCGTTACCGAGGCGGAACTAACCCTGATCCGCAAGATGCTGGAACTGCCGGAGCTAGTGGAGCTGGCAGCCGTCAACCTCGAGCCCCAGCACTTGCCGCACTACTCTCAGGACCTGGCCGGCGTCTTCCACAGCTTCTACAA
>JAUSEJ010000070.1 GCA_030650265.1 Dehalococcoidia bacterium
TCATGAGCACGCCACATACCACCCAGGCTGACCGCCAGCCATAGACTGAAATGAGATAGGCGGCGAAGGGGGTCATCACTGCGCCGCCGAGAGAGGCTCCCATTAATCCGATTGACACGGCCTTCCCCCGCTTGCGAATGAACCAGTTCGCGATAGAAACGTTGATAGGGAGATTCCCGCCGCAGGTCAAGCCAATGCCGATGACGAAGGCGCGTATCAGGTAGAATTGCCATATGGTCTGCATAAATCCGAGCGCGATAAAGCCCACACCAGTGATGGCAATGCCAAAGACCATGAGAAGCCGCGCACCCCGCTTGTCGAGGATGGAGCCAATGAGGAGAGCCGCCAGCCCTTCGACGACAGTGCTGAAGGATAGCACACCCGATATCGCCGTCCTCGACCAGCCCATGTCTTCGCTAATGGGCTTGACGAACACGCCGAAACTGTACAATCTGAAAGTGACCATCACCAGACCAATGATGAAGCCAACGGCGACGATAACCCAGCCATAATAAAACTGCCCCCGGGCGATGGACCTAACCCTTGAGACCATACGCGAAACCCTCCTTCGGTGTCTTCTTTGGGGCCCGGGCGAAGTAAAAGAGCACGGCAGCCAAGGCGTAAGCCGCAGCCAAGGATATGAAGGCAAACTCGTAACTCTGGAACGTATCGTAGACCCACCCGGCAAAGATTGGCCCTATAGCGCCGAAACCGACAGAGAACGGGGAGGCTATGGTGCGAATGGCGCCCAGAGAGAGACGACCGTAGTAGTTCGCCCACAATACTTCTCCGACAGGCCCATGCCCTGCCAGGCCGAACCCCAGGAAGATCGAGGTCAAGTAGATCAGCCAGAGGGTTGGCCACCGCGATAGCATTGCCAGCGCAACCGTTGCGAGAGCGAGAAAGGCAAAGGCGGCCATGGCACAGTACCGCACGTGGATTCTGTCCATGACGAAGCCCCACAGTATCTTGGACAGGCCCAACGACACCGCATGGGCGCTATATACCGTGGCAGCGACGGCTTCCGTCAGGCCAAGGTCGGTCAGATACGGATAAAAATGAAGCGTCACCGCTGTACCACTCATGGCGGAAAAGCCGAAAGCCACAATGGTGAGCCAAAGGGTGCGAGTCCGCAACGCTTCGCCACGGGTCCACGTTTCCTCCCCCACGGGGGACAGGACGCCGGGGACAGCAATCGATCCTTCGTCCTTAGAGCCCCCGACCCCTGTCCCCTGTCCCCCAACCCCCACGTCAAGCCTGGCGGAAGCGCCATCCGGCAATAGGCCAACGTCTTCGGGTCGCCTTTTCATGAATAATGCTACCGGTAGGATTACCAATACCCAGACGGCGGCGCCCAAGATTATCCAGGCCGTCCGCCAGCCGTAGGTCGCGATGAGGAATGTACCAACAGGCGATATCGCCACACCGCCCAACGATACCCCCGCCAGACTGAAGGCCACAGCCTTCCCTCGACTACGAATGAACCAGTTGGAGACAGCTACGCTCACGACAATGGGACCGGCACAGGCGAGACCGATGGTAATGGCAAGCCCGCGAATGAGATACATTTCCCAGATGCCGTGCACAAAGGCGAGAGCGGCAAACCCTGCCCCGCCGACCACAGCACCAAAGATCATGACTCCCCGGGCGCCTCTCTTGTCGATGATTGGGCCCACAAGAGGAGAGATGAGACCCTCCACGACGAAACCGACGGAGTGGACGCTGGAAAACATGGCTCTCGTCCAGCCAAGCTCTTCGGTCATGGGCTTGAAGAACACACCAAAACCGTATGTTCTCAGGCTTACCAACACGGCCTCGCTGATAAAGCCAATGGCAACAATCATCCAGCCGTAGAAGAATCGCCCTCGAGTCATAGCCACAGCTCTCGCGACCATTCGTCTGTCCTTGTACAATATTCTTGCTTTCGCAATTAGGATCGACCGCCACGAGCGCAGCACCCGGAGCTAGAGGAAGCATCGTTGGTTCGCCCGGATAGTAGCATGAAACTCCTCGCAGAGCAACAGCGTGCTGAGGCCCGAACACCAGTTTCAGCGTTTACCAGAACCGAGAACTGGTTCGATGGCCGTGTTGACAGGCATGATGACTAGTAAGACCTACACGATGCCGACTAACTATGTGTTAGGTCAAAACCAACTGCTAACGAACGAGACAGACTATTGACACGTCCTGCCGATGCTGCTATGCTTGCCAAGATGGTCTAACCTGGCCAGCGAAGGCGATGCGGATCGAAGGAGGAGAAGGTGCCTGACAGTTGCATTCTAGTGGACAAGAGCGAGGGTATTTGCACCATAACCTTGAACCGGCAGTCAGTCTTGAACGCGCTGAATGACGAGTTGCTGCGGGAACTGCGGGATGCGCTGCGGGAGGCCGATGGCGACGCCGAAGTCGGCGTAGTGATTCTCACCGGCGCCGGGCGGGCCTTTTCGGCCGGTGTGGACCTCAAGTTTCGCGGTAGCGAGGGGCAGACCCCTGACACCCGCGCCAATTTCAAAGCTCTGGCCAGGGAGACGCTGGCCACAATCGAGGGGCTCAGCAAGCCGGTGATCGCCGCGGTACATGGCTACGCCGTCACCGGCGCCCTGGAGTTGGTTCTCACCTGTGACCTGATCGTGGCCAGTGAAGAAGCCAAATTCGGCGACACCCATGCCAAGTTCGGCATGACGCCCCATTGGGGTGGATCACAACGTTTGCCTCGTTTGATCGGGGCGATCAAGGCGCGGGAACTGATCTTCACTTCCCAACTTATTTCAGCAGGCGAGGCCGAGCGGATCGGCCTTGTAAACCAGGTCGTTCCAAGCGGGACCGTTGTGGAAGCGGCTCGCCAGTTGGCCGTCAAGATACTGGCCAACAGCCGTGACTCGGTCAGGATTCTCAAGCGCCTGATAAACGACGGCCTCAAGCTCGAAATGGAGGAAGCCCTCTGTTTGGAAGACACTCTAACGGAGCCAATCCCGGACCACCTGGAACGGGTGAAATCCTTCACGGGAAGACGCTAGACACTTACCTCAGGCCTTTGTTTGCAGCGGCAAGCAAGAACTTGACAAAGAGGAGATAAACGATGACTCGAATTGACGATCTGGCGAAACAGTATCCTGCCATTCCCCGAGAACTCATCCTCAAATGGGAACTCTGGAACCGTGGTATCAATGACACCGATGACATCGACAAGATCAGCAAGTGGGTTCCGGCTGAAGGCACCTACCAGAATAAGTTCGATGAGGTTAGCCTGAAGGAACGGGTGACCCGGCGACCATCAAGGCTAAAGGACGGCCGCATACTTCGACCTAACTACTCCAACGCCTGCATGACAAAGAAGACTATAGCTGCCCCCATTGTCCTCAGCAAGGACACGCCGTATGAGTTCAGGGAATTCGGCGATGGCAAGTTCGCCTTCTTTGAAGGAGAGGAAAAGGTCGACATAGACCTCTATTTTCCTCAACCCAAGGCGCGGGAAGGGGCAGAACCAGTCACCAGCAAGGGGACGCCAATTTCGCGTCTCCTACTGTCTCCTCGCAACTGCTTCGTCATAATGCCCGTGCGCCACTGCGAATATTTCGGCGTCGGTGAACAATGCAAGTTCTGCAACTTCAATACAGGCCAGGAAGAGATCCGCGCCCTCGGGCTTGGTCGCCCGGCCACAGAGAATCTGGACGAGACAGTCGAGGCCTATAAGATTCGCTCCTCCGAGGTCAGACTCGTCGAAGGCCGCTTCGAACTGGGCGGTTTTGCGAACTCGGAGAACGAGGAAAGAATACACACCAGTTTTGTCGAGAGAATAGCCAACGCCGCTCCCTACAAACCCTTCCTCCTTATCCATACCGAAGCCCTGACGCGGAAGGGCATGCAGAGATTGAAGGATGTTGGACTCGACTCCGTGACCATTCAATTGGAGGTATGGGACCCGCAGGTGTTTGCCGAGATGTGTCCGGGGAAAGTCAAGCACATGTCGTATCAGGCCTGGCTGGACTCCATTAATGATGCAGTGGACATCTTTGGCGTTGGCAACGTGGCCTGCAAGACCATCGGCGGTACAAGTCTCGTCGCCGAATCCGGGCATAAGACCTGGCAGGAAGCCCGGGACACTCACATCGAACATATCCGCGAGATGTGCAGCATCGGCGCCATTCCCTCTCTTGGCTGCCTACGCTTGCCAGTTGGATCGGTATGGGGTGGCGATCCGTCTCTCCGGGAGAAGCTACCGCCAACAGAGTACTATTTGGACCTGTTCGGCCCTCACCATGAAGCCATGACGGAGCACGGCCTCTATGACAAATTGAACAAGTTCATGTACTGCGGCTTCGATTGCGCCCAGACCGTCTACTGTGGGGACATCGGCATCTTCGAACGGGCCGGCGATTGGGGCCATTGGATGGCCGACGTCGTTCCGGACAAAGCGAACTGGCTACTCCAGTGGCTCGCCGAGATAGAATCGCCTGTGGAAGTAAAGGCAAAAGCCCAATAGGGCGATCTACGAATCGATGTGGCCCTTGATCTGGCAGGGCTGATGCCAGATCAAGGGCCACATCGTAAGTTGATGACACTATAGCGATTTGCAGAAGCATCTGGCATCCGTAGGGTCCTTCCGAAGAATCCTTCTACTGAAGGACGCCCCGTGTGCCCCCGTGGCCGCCAGGGACGGCCGGCCGCTACGGAGTGTGAAATGCTGTCGTAGACTTCTTTAATGGATGGTGAACTATTATGGATAGGGACAACAAGCTGATTCGAGTAGACAAGGGGAGCGCTTCTCCCGTCACCCCGTATTCGATCTGGTCAATTACGAGTGGGTTCCTCGCCCATTTCCCGAAAAGCAGTTCTTATCAAAGGGATCACCACAATGCCGGCACGGCTAAGGTGCCGGTCAACTACAGCCTGATCGCCGGCGGTGGGCGAGTTATTCTCTATGACGTGGGCTGGCAAGATCCGCGCATCGTCAAGACAGCCGAGGTAGCGGATTGGGAGCCTATTGTCCTCCAACTCGAGAGGCTGGGAGTGAAGCCGGAAGATGTGGATGCCATCGTTCTGAGCCATGTCCATTTCGACCATGCCGGTCAACTCGGGCACTTCCCCAAGGCCACGGTATATCTGCAGAAGGCCGAGATGGACTTCATTAAGTTCGTCCAGGGCTATCGAGAGGGACCAACGAAGGCCAGACTGCGGGGTTCCTTCTTGCGAGTCGATGCGGATACGCTGGCAGTCATCGAAAAGGAGGGAAGGTTGCAGTTGGTCGATGGGTACGGCGACCTGGGACCCGGGCTGCAAATCGTGCCGGCGCTAAACACCCATTCTCCCGGCTGCCAGATGTTGGTAGTGAATACCGTCGCCGGCCCCATGGTTCTCGCTGGCGATGCGGTTTACGAGCGAGGCAACATCACACACGCCAACCCGATGGGAACGAACATGGGAAGCAACCTGGAGTGCATCCTGAACTTCGAGAAGATCATGGACCTTGCGGGCGGCAAGATAGAAATGGTGATACCCGCTCACGATCCTGCCATATTCTCCTAC
>JAUSEJ010000853.1 GCA_030650265.1 Dehalococcoidia bacterium
TACTGCCCGATTGGCAGAGGCGCTCAAGCAACTCGGCGCGTCGATTGCCATCGTCACATCCGCGGCGAACCTTTCCGGGGGCGGAGACCGGGGACCGGACCTGGCAGCAAACATAGGGGACTGGAACTGGGGAGAGAGAAAGGCCGTGATTGAGGCGCTGGCCCGGCAGGCGCCCGACGTGGTGAACATCCAGTACCCGACCCAGAACTATGGTCGGCGGCTAATGATAAACTTCTTGCCATTCTTCGTCCGATGGTCCTTAAAGGTTCCTGTAGTCTTCACCGTTCATGAGTTCTGCAGTTTCACCTGGCTGGGAAGACTGCGTATCGCTTTGTCAAGCGCCCTCAGCGACGCAGTGATAGTCCCCGATCGGGAGAACCTCGCCTCTATGGCGAGAACTTTTCCTTTTCTCCAGAGCAAGATTCGCCATGTGCCGATAGGACCAAGTATTGTCGAAGCCAAGATTGCCGATTTCAATCGTGAGGATTGGCGGCGAGGCTTTCAGGCCTCAGAAGATACTCTAGTTATCGCCTACTTCGGCTTCTTGAGCCCTTCAAAAGGGGTAGAGACGTTACTGGAGGCGTTGGAGCTGGTCGCTAGGGAAGAGCCTGAACTCGACTGGCGACTCCTTCTCATCGCCGATCGGGAGCCGGCGGATGATCGCTATGCCGAATATCACCGGCGGATCGAACAGCTTCTGCACTCCTCTCCGGTTAGGGATCTCGTCCACTTGACGGGGTATTGCTCGGAACAGGACGTGTCGCAATATTTGCAGTCTTCGGATATCTGTGTCTTGCCATTCTCGGATGGGGCCACCATGAGGCGGACCACCCTCCTTTGCGCCCTCACTCACGGATTACCTGTGATCTCGACCTATCCGCAAGGGCGCCTCGATCTCGAGCTAGAGGAGGGCAGGAATGTCATGCTGGTACCGGCCAATAACGCCGGGGCGCTGGCACGCAGCATTGTGCGATTGGCCAAGGACCGGGAGAAGCGACAGCACCTGGCCGCGGGGGCACGCAAACTGGCTGGTTGTCTCTCGTGGGAAGAGATCGGACGGCGAACCCTTGAGGTGTTCGCAGCGGCGAGGGCAGGAAAGGAGAAAGCAGCGAAGTGAAACGCGACTGGCTCTGGTTGGGAATTGGCAGCTTCATTTTGTACTCATCCCTGCTCACTCAACAGTATGTCGGGGACGGCTTACGCTGGGTAGCCACCATCACCGGTCCCTGGCCGCCCATTCTGGGTGGCACCAATCACCTTCTCTTCCCGGTGTTGGGCTGGCTCTGGTATCACGTCATCGGCGTCTGGCTACCGGAAACGATGCAACTGCAGAGCATTCAGCTCTTAAACGCGACGGCTGGCGCGGTCGGAATCGCCATCTTCACCCTTATAGTTGCTAGATTGGGCTCCAGTCGATCGGCGACATGGCTGGCCAGTATCTGCCTGATATTCACCGCCGCCTACTGGGTTAATGCCACCGAGATGTTAGAAGTCATGCCCTCTATACCCTTGATCCTTTTCGGGATTTGGCTAGTGCTGCCAAAAGAGGATGACGATGAGCCGCTACGCTTATGGCGAATCCTTCTGGCAGGCACGGCGCTTGGGCTTGCTACAGCGATTTATCAAGCCTCTGCTTTCAGTGTCGCTGCCCTTTGCGCCGCAGTTTGGTGGCATCCTAGCCGAGTTGTCCCCACACTTCAGCGTCTGCGCGGAATCTTCTTGGCGCTGTTCAGCTTCAGTATTATGGCAGCGGCACTTTATCTGGTATCCTTTAGATTTATTGGTGGTGCGGCAGGGTTGTCTGAGGCATTGCGACAGAGCCTTGCGACCGAATCACCGGTGGCTTTTGGTCGCGTCGACCCCCGACATTTGGCAGGGAGCCTGTTCGGTTGGGTAGCAGTTTGGCTCGGACTATTTAATTTCCAGGGTCTGAACTATTTGCTGCGTTTTGGCCTTACCCTTAGCGTCATCGTCAACCTGTTTCTTGTAGCGCTTCAGTATGGCTTGTGCGGGATAGTCGCCTGGGCAGCCTGGAACACGAAGGGATTCCGTTTCGGGCGCGAATGGCGATCTTTGAAAATCATCGCCGCCTGGTTCGTGCCGCCATTTCTTTTCACAGCGTTCTGGCTGCCTTCCTACAGCAAAATATGGATTAGTCCCCTTGCAGCTACTATTGCCGCTCTCGCTATTCTGCTCACGGCCAGCAAATCTGCCCCCGCAAGCTGGCCGGTTCTCGCCAGAGTTGCCGCCGTGGGACTGTGCGGGCTTACAGTCGCCATCAACCTCGTAACCGGGTTGCTTCCTTCACACTTCGCCACCAATGTCTATCTTAATGAAGTCATGGAGCTTTCCGAATCGATTGCAACTAATGACCTGGTCATTACCGATTGGGGTGCATCGGCGACTTACTATCACACGTTCTCCCATAAGCCAGCTTTGAGCTATGCCGCGGTGGCCCTGGGCCATACCTTTGACGATAGCGCTGTCAGCAAGATTTTGGCTCAGCGCATTGCTGAAACTCAATGTGGAGGCGGCACAGCCTATTTCCTCGGCATTCTCGATTGGACCCCGGAGGACTGGCAGCCGCTGTTTGGCGATCGGTTTGGCCTGAGCTACGCTGAACTGG
>JAUSEJ010000854.1 GCA_030650265.1 Dehalococcoidia bacterium
CCGAAACTGGGTTAAGATACTGAGGTCCTTCTCACAGATCAAGGCCAAAGGGCTATGACCAACAGCAAGGTCTCCCCGATTCTGAATCTCGACCGACAATTCCTTGACAGTAACTCATCGCCCGTCTAAGTTGCCTAGCTATACCCTGCGTGTTAGAATATCTGGAAGCACCTGAAACAGGGATACCTTTCGGATTTGGAACGGACTTTACTTATAAAAGAACAGCGCGCCCTCACGTTCTTGGCCTTCTGCGTCGCCGTGGTGATTGCCCGCTCTAACGTTTTCTACGCGGAGGCAACCCGCGGTCTCGGTCCCCGCGTAGTCATCAACGGAATCCACATTCACCATTTCGTTATGGGAATCGCTTTGCTTCTCGCAGCGGTCTTCGTCTACCGCAAGTCGCAGGGCGAAAGGCGGTGCTTGAGGGCGATTCTCGTCGGTGTCGGACTGGGATTGGTGTTGGACGAGACATCCCTGTGGTTCCCGTTGGGCCCGGACGGTTACTGGGCCGCTCAGAACTTTTTCGTCCCCCTTGTGGCCTGCTTCTTCTTGGCTTTGCAGGCATTTCCATTGGCGATCACGCCGGGAAGAAGGGCGGCCAGGGCAATTGAGAAGCCGATAACTCCGCGTTTGCACCGAAACCCGGCGAAACCCTTTGTAACAATCGTGATACCCGCCTTCAACGAAGGGAGGCTGCTGGCAAAAACGCTGGACAGTATGCTGGACCAGTCATATAAGGACTTCGAACTCATAGTCGTTGACAACAACTCCACCGACGACACGGCTGAGGTGGCGCGCAGTTTCGGCGCAATCGTCATCACGGAGACTCGCCAGGGGGTAAGTCATGCCCGGCAGCGCGGTTTCACGGAGGCGAAAGGGACAGTCATCGCCACGACCGATGCGGACACCATAGTGCCGCCGGGTTGGCTGGCAAGAATAGCCCATGAGTTCAAGAAGGACGACGGCCTGGTCGCCTTCGGAGGGCTCTTCACGCTGTATTCCGGACCTATGACCGCGAGGCTCGCAATAGCCTACCTGTCTCTTCCCGCCTGGAAGGTCGAAAGGTTCTTCTACCATGGTTGGAGCATCCCGGGAGCCAACCTGGCGGTCCGGTCATCCTCCTTCCACAAAATCGGCGGATTCAACACCTCATTGAAGCTCTGCGAAGACGTCGATTTGTGCCATCGCATCAAGAAACTAGGTCGGGTCGGCTTGGACCCAAAATTCCTGGTGAGCACCTCAGGCAGGCGTTTCAAGAACGGCCTCGTCCGCGGCTTGCTCACATACGGTCCAAACCACTTGGCCAGGTTGCTGCTAAAGAAGCACACTTTCGACAGGCTTCCCGTCATACGAGCCGAATTTGCAAAGGCGAGAAGGTTATCGTTCGTTCCCCCCACGGCAGCGATCGTGCTAGTCTTCTCCATGTTCTATTTTTCCAATCCCTCGATATCTGGCTCGCAGCCTGTTATCAGGCTGGTAGGCGACAGGGAAGAGGTGACTCAAAGGTTGCAGGCAGTGGGCCATTTCTTTTACAGCCACGTTCTGCACCTTGACGGCGGGGAAATCCAGGCTAGCCCAAGCGATGGCAAGCAGACGAATTGAGTCGTCCCCACCCACTGTCTTCCTGACCTTCGACGATGGCCCCTGCCCACCATTCACCTCGGAGATACTCGATATTCTTAAGGACCACGTCGTTCCGGCAACCTTCTTCGTTTGCGGTCGCAATGTCGAACGACATCCTGATCTGGCAAAGAGGATCGTGCGGGAAGGCCACTCGATCGGAAACCACACTTTCTCTCATTCGAAAT
>JAUSEJ010000099.1 GCA_030650265.1 Dehalococcoidia bacterium
TAAGCAGTAAAGAGCCGTTGCAGTGAAATAGTCCCCACTGTTTAGGTCGATATCTGCGACGGTATCGTTCTGCTGTTGCACGGGCTTCTGCCAAGGCCATCTCATTGTGTAAGTGTCAATGTCCGCCCGGATGTGCACCACCCATGGTCGGGTCATGTGCACCACTAGGAATGTTGGTGAGCCACTGCTGAGATTGGCTGCCATGGGTTTGCAGAACCGTTTCTTGCTGTGTTCAGGTCTCCTTTCTTCGCTGCCTCTGGCGGTAGCTTTCCCCCGTGATGACGGTGACCCGCGCGTGGTGCGTGAGCCGGTCGAGAGCGGCGGAGGCCAGAAGCGAATCGCCGAACACCTCCGGCCACTCGGACGGTGAGCGGTTGGAGGTCAGGATCGTGCTTGCTTTCTCGTATCGACAGTGGATTATCTCGTAGAGATCGTCGGCTCCCTGGGGCGTGATCGGCCTGAGCCCGAAGTCGTCCAGAATCAGCAGGTCGCAGGCGGTGACCTTGTGCATCAGTCTTGAAGCCGATCCGTCTGCACGAGACGCGTGGAGTTCAGCCAGGAGCCTGTGGGTCTGGTGCGAGCTGACCGCGAACCCGCGTTTGATCGCCTCGTATCCTATCGCCGTTGTCAGATGGCTCTTGCCGACCCCCGTCGGGCCGCAGACGAGCCAGTTTTCTTTACGCTCTATGAAGCCGCACGTTGCCATATCCAGCACCAGTGATCTGTCGAGCGCGGGCGCGGCGGCGAAATCGAAACCGGACAACAGCTTCATGTTTTCAAATCCGGCGCTCTTTTCCATCCTCGCAAGTCTCTTTCTATGTCTGCGGTCAATCTCGTCATCCAACAACAGCGCCAGGAACTCCACAGGTGTAAGTTTCTGCCCTCGGGCAAGTTCCGCTCTTTCCTCGAGAGAGTCCGCCATTCCCGAAAGTCGTAGTTGTTTGAGCTTGGAAAGCAGTGGATGACTCAGCATCGGCCCGCCTCCGCGCCCGTCTGGCCAATTGCCAGGTCTCCGAAGAACTCCTCCGCGCTTCTGGAGTGCTCATAGACCGGCAGAATCATTTGAGCGATGTGTGAGTCGAACCTTTCGTGATCCAGACCCGCCTCAAGTATCTTCTTCACCCTCACATAACTCGGATCACCGTAGTGGATCGCCCTCGCGCAGGCACGTTCGAGACGGTCATCGCCATGCTTCTCCCCAAGCCGCAAGACGCCGTGGACACTTCTGAGCTTGTCCAAAGGACGCTCCGATAGCAGACCATCCACCAATTCCTCGCACTTTGGCCCAACACGTGAAGCCAGATACAGGCACTGCTCTCGCGGTCGGGTCAGATACAACGATTTCTCCGGCGGGTAGAAACCGTCGCGCGTCAGCCGTTCACCCTTTCGGCTTGCTCTCTGGTGTGTGACCAGCAGTTCGACTCCATCGTAGATCTGCACGGTCCGCTCGCAGACATACACATCCAGCCGTTTGCCCACAAATCTGTATGGCGCCTGGTAGTAAGAACCGTCCAGAGCAATAAAGGTGTCCTGGGCCACCATCCCCTGCGCTACACGCACCAGTTCGAATGGCTCGTCCGGAAGTTGCATAAGAGCCGGGGCTTCGGTCTCGGCAAACCTCTTCAACGGAGCCTCGTGAGTTGTGCCGTGGTCTCGAACCCCGGCTTCGTTTACTACCCACTCCAGCAGCTTGCGGTTCGCTTCCTCTATGTCCACAAACTCGCGGCCGGCGATGAAGCTTCGCTGGACGTAGTGAACACCGTTCTCCACCTTGCCTTTGTGCTCAGGGGTCCGGACACGACATGGATGCACCAGGAAGCCATAGTGCCGAGCCAGGCGAGTGTAAGGCACGCTCAGAGTCGAATCCTCAAGGTGAGCCTTAAGCACCGCAGCCTTCAGGTTGTCGATGACGACCTCCTGCACCACTCCGCCGAAGAACTCAAATGCTCGCCTGTGGCAGCCGATCCAGGTCTCCATCTTCTGGTCGAAAACCAATTCGGAATACTGGTGGCGAGAGTAGCCCAGCGTCATCACAAAGCAATACGCCTGGCGCATCTTGCCAGTCAGGCGGTCCCTAATCTTTCCCACTCCGCCGAAGTCCACCTGAGCCTGACGGCCTGGAGGAGTCTCTATACGCACGCAGACCTCAGGCAGCTTCGGATGCAGTCGCCGCACAAACCGCTTTACGGACGAATAGCTCCCGCGGTAGCCGTGTTCACGCACAAGCCGGCTGTGGATCGTCGCCATCTCCACGTTAGCCTTTAACAGCGATTTCACCACCGACCTGTAAGGCTCTACCGTAGAGACAATCACGGGAGCCGAAGATGTTGGACCGATCTCCTGGAGAAGCTCCGCAGGATCCGGAACGTCACGATGCACGTCGAGGTAGCCCTTCTCTCGGGCAAGATAGTGATAGTGCCGGACAGTGTGGCGAGAATGACCAAGGTCCTTGGCAATTCCCCGCTCCGACTGACCACGGCGTAGCCGATATACGATGTCACAAATGCTGTTCAAGTTAAGTCGCTCCATTCTGCTCTGCCCTCCGGTCTTTCGACGACCGAAAGGCTGATTGATGGCAGCGACTCACCTCACAAAGTGGTGCACTCCACCCGGCCCTGGGTGGTGCACATAGGGCGGCCACCGGTGGTGCATACCACCCGACCGCACCCGGTGCACATCACCCGGCCTTCACTGGTGCAGTATAGTCCGAACGGCGACAGTAAGTCCTCTAATAGTATTCTGGCTTGCAGAGGCGGCGATCTTTGCGGGCCTGTCGGCCCGGCTCCGGCTGCGGGCAGGCCGAAGCAAGGAAAACTATGACCCCTAAGCCGGCGTAGCCGGAACCAAACTTGATTTTCTATACACCGTGTAAAGAATTTGGCCGATAAGACACTGAGCCCCTTCTATTCGGTGTCCTTGGGGGCTTTTGCTTCTGGCTTAGCGGTTAGAATTACATAGAGACCCGCTAG
>JAUSEJ010000107.1 GCA_030650265.1 Dehalococcoidia bacterium
CAGCTTATGCCTTAGCCGTGATGACCAACCGCCAAAGTGAATTTCGCTACGGCGTGGACACCATAGAGGGCGTCGCCTCACGGATTCACTCGGCGCTCCACCCATGAGAGCGCTGTGAGTGTAGTCCCTGCCATAGCGTCTAATAAATCGATCCCTGCCACTAAAGTGGCAGGCTAACTTCATCGAGGCATCAGCCGCCGACTTCAGTCGGCGGGACAGGAATCCGGCGGGACAGAGACCCGACAGATTATACTACAATCCGGCTATGTAGCGTTCTAAGCCAAACCTTATCTGGTCTAGGGGAGAAACCAACATTGACGGAATCCGCGCTCATAATGTACTATGAAATCATATATCAGCGCGCCTGCTAGCGCAGTTAGCCAGAGGTGGCTTAATCGGCAAAACTTGGCGGGCACTTTGCGGCCGTTTCTATCCTGTTCAACCTGAGGGGGATGTATGACCAAACTCGTCGATAAACTTCGCAAGATATCCATGGGTGAAACCCATCGCATGGGCTTCGGGAACGTTCAAGCGGCGGCAGCGAAGATCCCCGCCATTGCGATAATTGCCTCTATTCCCCGTCCTGATGTCGGACTGGCCCAAATGGCCCTGGCTTCAGAAGCAGACGCCATACTGATACAGGTGAGCGACCTATCTAGCGAATCATTACTGCTTCAGGAGACCGTTAAGGCCGCCGGTGATTCTCCCTGCGGCGTTCGACTGGCGGCGCCGTTGCTGGAAGATGTCGGTAAATTGACTGCTGCCGGCGCCGATTTTCTGGTCCTTGAGGCCCAGACAGCCCCCTCGTCCATCCTGTCCAAAGAGGAGATCGGTCGGGTTATCGCGATCGACCCCTACCTCGAAGATTCTCTTCTCAGGGCGATCGATCGGCTAGCGATTGACGCCGTGATCCTTGAGTTGAAACAAGGCAACGAAGAGTTCCTCACGGTGCGGGAATTCCTGGCCTGCCGCCGCATCGTCGATATGGTGCGCAAGCCGCTGATTCTTGTCGTGAGCCCCAAGCTGTCGACAGAGGATTTGGTAAGTATCAGGGACCTGGGCATCGAGAGCCTTCTGGTAGATTTTGTTGGCCCATCCTCCCAGGCGTTGATGTCTCGACTGAGGGCGGCTATTGCCGGCCTTCCTCCCCGGCGAAAAGCAAAAGAAAGCCGCGACGTCATGCTCCCCCGACAGGCCTTCCCCTCAAAGGCGAGCGAGCCGGAGGATGACGAGCTTTAGGCAATGATTTACGGCCTCTTGGGCTTAGTCGCGGTCATTGCGGCCCTTCTGGCTATCTATGCCTGGTTTGTCGAGCCTTTCAGGCTGGTGTTCCGCAAAAGGGTATTGGTGATTCCGGGGCTAGACCCCTCTGCCGGACCGATCACCATCCTGCACATCTCCGACCTCCACATGAGGGCGGGCGAGCGCCGCAAGGCAGCGATGCTCTCTCCCCTGCGCGATCTTTATCCCGACCTTATCTTCATAACCGGCGATTTCGTCCAGAGTACCGGTGATGCGCCGTACTGCGCCGGCGTTCTTCGTGGTTTCCAGTCGAAGTACGGGATGTTTGGGGTCATGGGCAACCACGACCATTATCGCTACGGCAAGCTGAGCGTGATCCGGCGCACCCGCGAAAACGTCTCGACCAATTTGCATGCAGCCAACGATCCTGATGATATTAGGATGACGCTCGAGGCTGCCGGCGTCAAGCTCTTGATGAACGCCAGCCAGCACCTGGATGTTCATGGACAGGATATCTGGATTATCGGCGTCGACGATCCCTACCATCGCCTTGAGGATTTGCCCGGGGCGCTAGCAGGGGTTCCCGAGGGGGCCGTAAAGTTGTTGCTTGCTCACTCCCCGGATATCATCGACGCGGCGGCAGAGTCTGGCCTTAGACTGATCTTCTCTGGCCATACCCATGGCGGACAGGTTCGCCTTCCCTTCATTGGCGCTCTAATCACGCGCACCCGTAGGCCCCTGGAGCGTGCTTCGGGCGTCATCAACCGCAATGGCACTTTGATCCACATCAGCCAGGGCATCGGTGGTGGCACCCTCTCCCTGCGCTTCCGCTGCCCGCCGGAAGCTACTCTGATAGAGCTTCGACCTGAGTAGTCTCTTTTCCCTCTTCCCCTTTTCGCCTTTTCGCCGTATAATACCCGCGAGACGATCGGGGCTGTTACTGCTCTACCCTGAGGTAATCGAGGTAATCGAGGTAATCAATGAAAGTACTTTTCACTCAAGACGTCAAAAACGTTGGCAAGGTCGGGGAGTTGAAGGAGGTTGCCGAAGGCTACGCTCGCAATTTCCTCATTCCCGGCAACCTGGCTGTGCCAGCTACCGAGACTCATCTAAGGAAGAAGAAAGAGGAGGATTCCGCTGTCGCTCGCAAGGCGGCCAAGGTCGAATCCGAGGTAAGAACACTGGGCCAGAAATTGGCCGCCGTCAGTATTACCATCAAAGCGCGCGTCGGCGATCAAAACCGGCTCTTTGGTTCGGTTACCGCCGCCGACTTGGCCGATGCTCTTAAGAAGCAAACCGGCCACGCTGTCGATAAACGCCGAATCGAGCTGGCTGACCCGATAAAGCGATTGGGCGTATTCGAAGTGCCGATCAGACTCGACCGGAACATATCTCCCAAGATTAAGGTCGTCATCGAAGCAGAGTAGGGCGAAAGGCGGCCGATGGTCACGGATAAACTACCACCCTATGATACCGATGCGGAAGAGGCCGTCGTAGGTTCCCTTCTCATCGATTCAGACTGCATGGTTCGTATTGGTGGGCTCATCAAGCCCGGCGATTTCTTTCGCGAGCAGAACCAGTGGGTCTTTGAGGCCTGCCTGTCCCTCTATGAGCGGAACGAGGCGATCAACCAGATCACCGTTGCCCATGAGCTTACCCATAGGGATAAGCTCGAGATGGTTGGCGGCGCGGCCTACCTCGCTTATTTAGTATCGGTTGTTCCCACCTCCCTCCACGCCGACTTCTATGCCCAAATAGTGCAGCGCACTTCGCTCATGCGGCGCCTGATTCAGGCCGCTGGACAGATAGCCGCTCTTGGCTATGATGGCGGACCGGACATCGAGGGGACGCTCGGCAAGGCCGAAGAGCTTCTTTTTGGTCTCAGGCAGGGACGAAGCTCCAGGGACTTCGTGCACATACGGGAGGTGCTGGAACAGTATCTTGAGGAGCTGACAGTCGCCGCGATGCCCGTGGCAGGGGAACTGCTGCGTGTGCCGACCGGCTTTACAGAGTTGGATAAGCTCCTCGGGGGTCTACATAAGTCGGATCTGGTCATTCTGGCCGCCCGTCCGAGTATGGGGAAGACGAGCCTTGTACTTAACATCGCCGAGACCGCCGCCGTTCAGCATGGCGCGCGGGTTGCCATCTTCAGCCTTGAAATGTCCAAGGAGCAATTGGCGCACCGGTTGATTTCCAGCCGGGCCGGGGTTGATTTGCAGCGACTTCGCCTTGAGCACCTGGCCGACGCCGAAAACAGGCGAGTAATGGATGCTGTGGGAGTGCTATCCGAGTCGCCCATCTATATCGACGATTCACCAGGGTTGCGAGTGGTGGAGATGAGAAGCAAGGCCAGACGTCTGGCCAATCAGCATGGGCTGGACCTGATCGTGGTGGATTACCTGCAGCTTATACATGGCTCAGGCCGGGGGGATAACCGCGTTCTGGAAATCAGCGAGATATCGCGCACACTGAAGAGTCTGGCGCGAGAGCTAAATGTCCCGGTCCTGGCCGCCGCGCAGCTAAGCCGGGCCGTCGAAACGCGCACGCCTCACATTCCCATTCTCTCCGACCTGCGCGAATCCGGGTCCATCGAGCAGGACGCCGACGTTGTCATGTTCATCTATCGGGAGGACGTCTACGTTGACGAAGACGAGTGGATGCGCAAGAATCCGAGTAAGCCCTATCCGAAGGGCATTGCCGACATCATCGTTGCCAAACACCGCAACGGTCCAACCGGCCAGATCAGCCTGATTTTCTTCGAGAAGTTGACCAGGTTTAGCAATCTGGAGCTTTATCGGAACGAGGGCTAAGGAAACCAATGACAGCTTTTTCCGGCTTTCCCGCCAAGACACGCTATGTGCCCTTGCCAAAGGTATTTTTCGGTGAGATTCTGCCGGCCATTGGCGACATCGCCGAACTGAAGGTAACCCTTCACGCGTTCCAACTGCTGTTTAACAAACGGGGCTATCCCAAATACGTTACTCTGGACGAGTTGGCCGGGGAACAGGCCCTGATGAGGGGCCTCATGGATCCAACTAGCGCACCGGAGGAGGCCCTCTGCCGGGGTCTAGAACTGGCGGTCAGCCGCGGCACGTTTCTCCATCTGACCGTCAGGACGTTGGAGCGAAACGTGGAGATTTACTTTCTCAACACCGAGGTCGATCGGCGCGCCGCCGCAAAGATAGAACGGGGCGAGCTAGATCTGGGGCAGGGTGAGGCCAGGGTCGAGATTCAATCTGTCCGGGCAGAGCGTCCCAACATATTCTCCCTGTATGAACAGAACATTGGCATCATGACGCCCCTTGTGGCCGATGAGCTGCGGGAAGCCGAGAAACTCTACCCGGCTGGATGGATAGAAGAGGCTTTCAAAGAGGCAGTGCAATTGAACAAACGAAACCTTCGCTATATCCTGCGTATTCTCGAAAGTTGGGCAACTGAAGGAAAACACGATGGAAAGTCTGGAAGAGATTCTAAAGAAGATACCGAGAAATATTTCCGCGGGAAGTTCGGCCACCTCGTCCAGCGATGAGCCAGGCTCGCCGCCACCGGACCCGAATTCTGCTGCTTGTCCGAAGTGCAGGGGGATCGGGTTCGTCAGAGTGGACGTGCCGGTCGGTGACCCCGATTTCGGTAAGGCTCTTCCCTGCGATTGCCGGCTAAGAGACGTAGCGGAACATATTGTCGGCCGGCTGGAAAAGCTTAGCAACCTTGGTCCGCTCGCCCGACTGACCTTCGAGAAATTCCGGCCAGACGGCCTCAGCAGTGACCCGGTACGGCAGGCAAGAGCGCGTCAGGCATATTCCACAGCTCTGGCTTATGCCGAGAAGCCCGACGGCTGGCTCATACTCACCGGGTCCAGCGGCTGTGGGAAGACCCACCTAACGGCGGCGATCATGAATCGCTGTATCGCCCAGGGAAGATCTGCTTACTTCACGGTCGTGGCCGACCTCCTGGACCATCTCCGGGCCAGCTTCGCGCCGACCAGCGATATCACCTATGACCAGTTGTTCGACTACATCCGCAACGTGCCAATCCTCGCCCTGGACGACCTCGGTATGTACAGCAGCACTCCCTGGGCGCAGGAGAAGCTCTTCCAGATCATCAACTATCGCTATAACTGCCAGTTGCCAACGATATGCACCACGACAGCCGCTCTGAGTGAGCTCGACGAGCGATTGCGCACCCGCTTGACAGACCCGGCTCTATCCAAAGTACTCGTAGTCGAGGAACCGGCGCCGCTCCTCCTCCAGCGCATGGGTGGCCTTATCCTCGAATTTCTGGGTCGCATGACCTTCGATACGTTCGACCCCAAGAGGCTGAACCTCGGCAGAGACCAGCAGCAGAACCTGGAACATGCCTTCGAAACGGCCAGGACTTTTGCCGATAACCCTGAGGGCTGGCTTGTCCTGCAGGGGCCAATCGGCTGCGGCAAGACTCACCTCGCCGCCGCCATCGCCAACCACCGCCGATCGCTAAATCAGCAGGCCTTCTTCGTCGTGGTGCCCGACCTTCTCGACCATCTACGCTCGACCTTCAGCCCCGAGAGCAAGGTCACCTACGACACGGTCTTCGAGTCGGTGCGGACCGCTTCTCTTCTCATTCTCGACGACTTGGGCACCCAGACGTCCACCCCCTGGGCGCAGGAGAAACTCTACCAGATCATCAACTACCGCTACAACGCCCAGTTGCCGACCGTGATCACCACCAATAGTTCCCTTGAGGAGATCGACGGCCGCCTCAGCTCGCGCATGGCCGACCCCCAACTCAGTCTCGTCTTCGCCATTACCGCTCCCGACTTCCGCGTCGACGCCAGGCCC
>JAUSEJ010000114.1 GCA_030650265.1 Dehalococcoidia bacterium
TAGCCACTATCGGACTAGAGACGGAATACATATTAGCAGGTAGTTCTGGCGGTACAAGCAAGCTGCTTTGTGTGCTTGAATTGCCTTGCTTCAACGATCGCAGTCTAATGCGAGTAAGGTTCCGTCCGTCACATGGCTTAGGTGGTTGAGATCACGAGCACAATAAGATTTAAGTGGAGGTGAAGCATCGTGAAAGACTTTTTTGGCTACGCGGGCAAGCGGGTGATTGTCGATGGCGCCGCATCGGGAATGGGGCTGGCGGCAACCAAGGTTCTGGTTGAATTAGGGGCAGAGGTATATGCGCTCGACTGGAAAGATGTACCGGCGGAAGGTATCAAGAAGTACATCCATGTTGATCTGCGCGATAAGGACTCCATCGACGCCGGCCTGGCGCAGGTTCCCGGTAAAGTAGACAGCCTGTTCTGTTGCGCCGGGCTGCCGGGCAAGCCATTTCCCGAGTTTGACGTGTTCATGGTGAACTTTATTGGACACCGGCATCTTATCGAGAGCATGATTCCGCGCATGAATGAGGGCAGCGCTATTTCCTTTATCTCGTCGGTGGCTGGACTAGGATGGAAGGAGAACTTCGCCAAAATCAAGCCAATGCTGGACACGCGAAGCTTCGAAGAAGCGAAGGCCTGGTTGGAGGCCCATCCAGAGTTCATCGTGCCAAGGGGATACGGGCCCTCGAAGCAGTGCACGACGGCCTATGTGATGACGAAGGCCGAAGAGCTTGCGAGGAAGGGGCTGCGAATCAACGTCCTTAGCCCGGGGTCGACTGCTACGCCGATTCTGGCCAATTTCATAGACATTGGTGGCAAAGACCGGATCGACTACTGGACCGTCAACGGACGATATGCAACGCCGGAGGAAATGGGCGAGCCGATGGTCTTCCTGAACAGCAACATGGCCAGCTACATCAGCGGGTTCGATCTTGTCGTGGTTAACGCCAGGCTTGCCGGAGACATGATCGATCAGCTCGAGAAAACCGGGAAGTATGGAGGGCCCGGAGCGCTGAGCCCCAAACCAAAATACGAAACTGAACAGAAAAGCTAGCGCTGGGGGATTCAATGATCATTGATTCTCATTATCACACGATCGGGGCTCTCGGCGACGCGCAGGCTGCCGCTGCCTGGGCCGAACGCGGCTACGAAGTCTACGGGCCAGGCAGCAGGTCAGGCATGCAGCGGATAGGTCTATCGTTTGAGGATTTCAAACGGCGATTCTTGGACTTCATCGACGACCCTGATGGCGAGAAGTTGTTGGAGAGGATGTCCCGGGGCGGCGTTGACGTCACCGTCATCTGTGTCACCGACAACTCGCAGCGGTATACGACCGTCGACGATCTGTTGTCTGTCAATCGGGATCTCGCCGAGTTTGCCAACAGAAGTAAAGGGAGAATCCTCGCCCTGGCGGGCGTGGACCCTCGCCGGAAAGAGGCTCCGGAGATCTATCGCCGCTGTATCGAAGAGTATGGCATGCGGGGTCTGAAGTTCCATCCCTACCGGGGTTACTATCCCAACAGCGAAGAGGCCTATGCGGTCTTGAAAGTGGCCGAGCGACTGGGAACGCCTGTGCTGGTGCACACTGGCATTATGCCAGCGCCGCATGCACCAGCGCCGTCAACCTACAAGTATGCCCGGGTTGGTCTCCTAGACGAAGTTGCCCAGAACTTCCCCGGCTTGAAGATCATTGCCGGCCACTGCGGACGGTTCGACTTTCGCGAGTGGGCCTCGGTTGCCGAGGCGAGGCCAAACCTTTATGGCGACCTCTCCAATTGGCAACTGTTCGCCGCCGCCAACTACGAGCGCTTCTGCCACTATTTGCGGGAGATGCTGGACATCGCCGGAACAGATAGCCTGCTGTTTGCCAGCGACGGGCATATCTTCGAGGCTCTCGTACCCAACGCCCAGTGGATTCGGATTCTGCGGGACCTGCCGCGCAAAGCCCCTCCGGGCCTGAAGTTTACGGAGGAGGAGATAGCGGCGATACTGGGCGGCAACGCCCAGAGGATATTTGGCTTGTAGGCGATTTGGAGTACGGAGCGCAGGAGGTGGACGGGGCAGGTCAAGTTCAGATAACAAGATTATGAAGCAATGGTGTCTGCGCCAAAGAGCGTGAAGCAAAGTGAGGAAGGAGTGTCAGAATTGTCGAAAATCTATCGCGCCATCAGCATTCTCATATTAATAGTATTGGTTTCCAGCCTGGTTCTCGTTGGCTGTGGCGACAACTCGGGGTCCAGCGCCCTTACGGGACCAATCAAGATCGGCTGGACCGGTCAGCTATCTGGACCGGCGTCCGCTTACGGGATCCCGGGACAGAACGAATTCAAAATGGCAATCGACCAGATTAATGCCAAGGGTGGCGTCCTCGGCCAAAAGCTTGAGGTGATCTACCTTGATGATCGTGGCGACGCTACCCAGCAAATGACTAATGTTCGGCAACTGGTAGAGAAAGAGGGCGTCGTCTTCATAGTCGGCGGCAATAGTGCCCCGGCAGCGGTTTTGCCCTATCTTGCCGAGCAAAAGGTGCCGAATGTTTTCACTAGTGCCCCGGCGGAATTCACCGATCCCGCCAAATATCCATATGCCTTTGGCGTACTCTACACCACACCGCAGGTAGTTCAGGTGGCATCAGAGTACATGGTGAAGAAGCTGGGAATAAAGAAGTTAGGCTCGATCGCCCCAAGCTCGGCTGCGTGCAAGGACCAGGAGGCCGCCGCAGCGGACTTCGTCAAGAATGCCGGCGGAACGCTGGTCGGCTCTGAGTTCGTGAATGTTGGTGATCTTGATATGACGGCTCAACTGCAGAAGCTAAAGGCCGCCGGCGCCGAAGGTCTCCTCTTGTGGACCAACGTGCCGGAGACCCCCAAGACACTTTTGAACATGAAGTCGATGGGCTGGGATATCCCTGTTTCAGGCGCTGCTGGCTTGGCTGCCGCGTCGGGTGTCGCGCTCGCCGGTCCGGATGCCTATAAGAAGGTGTACGCGGCCTGGTGGAAAAGTATGCAATACTCCGGGAGCCCAGACAACCTTCCCCAGAGGTCTAAAGATTTCATCGCGAACTTGAAGAAGACTTATGGCGACAAGGCCGATTTTAGCTGGGCTGGCAAAATGAATGACCAGGCCTTTGTGATCAGGACGGGAATTGAGCGGGCCAAGAGCACAAATCCCGACAAGATTAAGGCGGCGCTCGAGAGCGCACCGCTCACTGATACCGTAGCCGGAAAGCTTGTCTACACGGCTAAGGACCATTCGGGAAGCCCGCCTGAGGAACTGGCCTTGGGCATGGCGGCGACCAATAAGGATGGCACCATGCAACTGGCGCCCAACCAGTAGAAAAACGATCTAAGTAGGAGAGGTTGGTCCCTCTGTAGAAGGACCAACCTCTCCTACTGATTTTGGCGACTGCTTGGTGGATATAGTCTTTAGAGGAGAATGGGATGGAGTTCACCGAGTTCATTGAAACCATCGTTCGCAGCCTGGCGATTGGCAGCGTCTATGTCCTGATTGGCCTGGGCTACAATACGGTCTACGCTCCCACCAATGTCTTCAACTTCGCCCAGGGCGAGTTCTTCATGTTTGGTGGGGTTCTGGCGTTTACTCTTTGGGTTACCGTGGCTTTGCCTCTTCCGTTTGTTATTGTCCTCGTCCTGGCCGCGGCGGCCTTGCTGGGCTATTTTGAGGAGCTCGTGGCGGTGAAACCCATCGGCTACCGGACTGGAACCATTGGCTGGATGCTTACCTGTATGGGCTTTGCCTGGATCTTCCACAACTTCGCTCAGTCGTATTGGGGAACGGCACCCCTGAAGTTCCCGTCTTTCCCCGGGGTCGCGATCGAGCCAATGAATTTGCTGGGCTTCTCAGTTGTTCCCCAATACCTGCTCATGATCGTTGCCGCCCTGGTGGTGGCCCTCACCCTCGAGCAATTCTACGCCCGCACGTTGATAGGCAAAGCGATGATGGCTACGTCCGAAGATCGTAATGCCGCCAGCTTGAGAGGGATCAACGTGGCCCGCATCAGTGGTTTGGCCTTTGCCATTGGTTGTGCTTTGACGGCGCTAGGCGGTCTCATCATGGCGCCGATCACCTTTGCCTACGTAAACGCCGGCAATGCCGGGATGATGAAAGGCTTTATCGCCGTGGCTGTGGGTGGCGTTGGCAACAACAGAGGTTGCCTGATCGGTGGCTTCTTACTGGGGTTATTGGAGATCTTTGGCACCCGCTTTGTGCCCGTGGATTACCGCGATAGCATCGCGCTGGGATTCCTTCTCCTTGTTCTTCTCGTACGACCAATGGGAATATTTGGCAGACCCAGTTTGCGGCGGGTTTAGGGAGGTGGCGGCTTGTCTGTAGATATTACGAAGACCCAGGGCAAGGCAGCACCGCCCGATGGTACCGGACTAAGGGCGGGTCTGCGCTCCCCCTTGTTTGTCGGATCGGTGATCGTCGCCATATTGGCTCTCGTCGCCCCGACGTTCATCCGCGGGTACTATCTCTATATGCTGGAGCTACTCGCCATCTATACGATCATTGCTATGGGCCTGAATATAGTTGCTGGCTACGCTGGCCAACTGTCCATGGGGCATACGGGTATCTACGCCGCTGGCGCCTATGTTTCAGCTCTCATGGTCATCAATCTCAAATTGCCCTTTCCGGTGGCGGTGCTCGGCGCCATAGTGGCTGGCGCCATCGTCGGGCTGATCCTGGGGATACCTTCACTTCGCCTCGGCCACTGGTACCTCGCCATGGTTACCCTTGGTTTCGCTCTGGTTGTGCCGCAACTGCTGCTCGAATGGGAGCCACTAACGAGGGGCGTTACCGGACTGCTGGTTCCGGCGGTCAAGCTCTTTGATATCAAGCTCGACAAGGTGAGCTACTACTACCTGATAATAGTTGCCGCCTTTGTCATTTTTGTGCTGGGGCGGAACCTGATAAGCTCCCGCTGGGGCCGGGCTTTCATCGCCGTGAGGGACCACGAGGTCACCGCCGAAGCGACGGGTATCTCGCTTTACCAGGTGAAGCTCAGTGCCTTTGTGATCAGTTCCGTAAGCGCCAGCCTCGCCGGGGCGCTTTATGGTCCTTTGGTCGGCTTTCTCAGCCCCGATATCTTCAGCATCGATAGTTCCATAATCTTTCTGTTGTCGATAGTAGTTGGCGGTATGGGTACTCTCGTTGGTCCGATAG
>JAUSEJ010000118.1 GCA_030650265.1 Dehalococcoidia bacterium
AGCTCGCGATCACCTGACTCAGTTGGATCTGCGGTAGTTTACCACGGCCTTCCGAGATGCGTCAACGCAGGCTACTGCGTTGACGCCAACTGATAACTAGATTGGTCGCGGAGCCGGGCCGTGTTGCACTGCTCTCCAGCAGCGAGCCATCTACGGCAAACCCGCCTTGGTCTAAAGCCATAGGCGACCTTCGGCGAGATGTTGGCGAGATCAAATCGACTGCCCGCCGTCCTATCGGACCCGCTTCGTCCCTGCTACCGCGCCGGGACGTTGATCAGCTTCGTTATCGCCGGATGGCCCACTCCCATACTGGGGACAAAGGTTGTATGTAGCCCCGAAGGCCCACCCGCCACAGTGATCACGAGTTCGTCAGGCTGGCCCAGCAGGGGGACCATACCGTCGAACACGAGACCGAGCGTGTACTTCTCCGCCGCCACATCCTCGGGAAACCAGTCTATGGGTAGGCGGCCACGCTCCCAGAGAATCCGTTTGACGTCCTGCTTGGAATAGCCCGCATCGGCGCACATCTGCGCATGAGCGGGACACATGATGAGGACAGGCGCGTCAGGCTTGGCCCGGCGGGCTATCATGTTGTTCGTTCCCATGGCCGTGATCGAATGAGCGATAATAGTCAGACACCTGTCGGCCCCGCGGCTACCGGCATAGAGCTGCAAGGTGCTGGCGGCCGGGAGAACGGTGACCGTGCTCTGCTGCGGCGAGAAGCCCCGCTCTACGTGGAGGGGTTCCCAGGGACTATCCTCCTCATTCTCTCCTATACACATCGTGAACCGGCCGGGCATGCCCTGTGTCGATTTGCTGACGAGACCCGGGGTGGCGCCGCCGGCGTTGCGCAGAAGGAGATTAACCGCGCGACCAATAGTAGCATTAGCCCGCCACCCTTGCCCCATCGCATTGGCGCCGCAGTTGATTTTCAGTTCATTTCGGATCGGGCCATTGACTATCACAAAGGGGGAGGCAGAGTTTGTGGTCACCTGAATGCTCCACAAACCCCAATCAGGTTCCACCACGGCGTCGATGGCCGCCAGTATGACCGGCATGTATTCTGGCAGACAGCCAGCCATAACGGCGTTGATGGCAACCTTTTCTATCGTGGCCACGCCGTTTTCGGGCGGAATTTCGGCCACGATTTCACCCGCATCTCGACCCAAATAGTCCACGAAGACCTGCACCCGCTCCTCCGTGGGCGGGATAACGGGCAGGCCGTCGGTCCAACCCCGTTCATAGAACTCCTGAAACATGGCTTCGATGGCTTCAGAAACTTCAACCCGGTCTGATGCTAACATCCGACAACTCCTACCCGTATTCTCTAGAGCAGTTTCCACTGGCATCTGTCACCTTTGTAGGGGCGAGAAAGGACTTGATTTCAGGTGTTCCGCCTCCACATGGCCTCGGTGCAAAAGACGAGATGGTGGCACGGAAAGGCCTCTCAGCGGACGCGTACCAGGACTCCCGTCGTGAGCGCAGCCATAGCCTGGCTGAAGAGTTTCTCAGCAACCGCTACTACTTCCTCCTTTGATAAAGTGTCAAAGGGATGGGGGGTAGAAATAAGATTTAACTCCGGCAGGCCGGTGCCTTTCCTCGTCGCCTCGGCCAAAGACCGGAACCATTCGGTGACAAAAACGGCTGCTGGCACTCCCCTCTTCTCGAACTCAATGCCTTCGAGGACAAGCCTCGATGTGCAGCCGCCTCAGTTGCCGAGTCCCAGGATGACCGCATCGAAATTGCTCTCCAATTCCGGGAAAGGTTCTCCATGGGAATTGGCTACGTGTTTCTGAACCAGCGAGTCCTTCTTCCGATTGACATGAATGACCTCGGCGACACCACAGCGTTCTTTCAGAAGTTCGCCGTAGCGCTGCAAAAATGGTTCAGTCATCCACCACTCGCCGTTGTCCACCAGGCCTACGGTCTTGCCGGAAAGGTCTTCCGGACGAGGAGCCATCCTCAGCCCCGACGCCTTTCGCTTCGCAGTTGGATCCAAAACGGACATCTTTGCCCCGATCATTGCCCACCTCCTAAAACTATACTTCCACCATGGACGGCCACCGGGTTCTCCGGCGGCTTTGGCCAATTTCAGCGTAGTGTGTACATATCTATGTCGTCCTTGACTGCTTCCGTCACGCATAGACAATGTGGACTCGGCGTTGAGGGTTGCCCGGAGTGGTCTGATCGAGGTCGACTTTGATTCTCAATGCGGCACGGCGGGCGAAGCTACTCTTCGGTGAGTATAGCGATATTATATCACAGGAGGATTTGACGTCAACGGAGGATTATCCGCCAGTCAGCCGTTCGTCGATAGCACGGTTGGCGAGAGCGTCGGCCGTACGGTTTTGCTCGCGAGGGACATGAGCGATTTGGTAGCTCCTGAACTTACGGAGGAGACTCAAAGCAGTCTCGTACAGTGGCTTGAGATCGAGGCTCTTCACGGCATATCGTCCGATCAACTGCCTGACCATCAGCTCCGAGTCGGACCGCACGGCTATGTCTTCCGCCCCCAGCTTTAGCGCCGCCTTCAAGCCCTCGATCATCGCCATGTATTCCGCCCGATTGTTGGTAGCGTGGCCGATCGCCATGGCGACGCTCTCCACCAGGTTGCCGCCGGGATCGAAGATGGCAGCGCCGATTCCTGCGGGACCGGGATTGCCCCGTGCCGCTCCGTCGGTATGAATTACGAACCGGCAGATATCAGAAGAACTCTTCATCGCTTGATCATCTGGCAATGAGGACTCGACCGCAACTGCTGCAGCGGGCGGGTGCGACGCTGACGCGGACGCGCTGGATCTCGGTCATCGGCAAGCTGATGCGACAACCTTGACAGGTTCCTCTCTCCACGCGGGCCACCACCCTGCCTTTCTTGCTTTCCCTAAGCTCAGCGTATAAATTCATGTCAGCCTGGGGAATCGGACCGATCCAGATTTGCTTCTTCGCATCTAGAGTCGCGATATCCGCTTTTAGGCCAGCCTGCTCGGCCATGAGTTTCTGCTGATCCTCTCGCCAGGCCGCCTCAATCAGTGCAAGGTCGGTTTCCATTTGCTTCAGCGCCTGGAAACTGTCTTCGAGCCCGGTCATGATTTCGAGCTGCTGATCCTCCGCAATCTGTCGTTTCGCTTTGAATCCGTCGACCTCGTGCTGAAGAGCGGTGAGTTCCTTGGCGATCTTTATCCGGCCGCTGTAAAGTTTCTCGTCGAGGGGTTCGATCTTGGCGAGGAGGTCCTGGGCCTCACACTCCAGCGCCCTCTGATCCTTCTCGAGTTGCTGGCGCCTCACCCTCTCCTCGATGACCCGCTCACGAGCATTGATCAACTGCCTGGTTTCGCCCAACTGGCTTTCCACCTGCGCCAGGGCTTCGGTTTTGGCGTCAATCTCCAGGTCCATCTGCTGCAATTCTAAAAGTCTCTGGGCCCGCATACTCATCTGTCATCACCTGGCGTCTAAATAAGGGGGCTCATCCAAAGGCATATTCCCTCAGATAAGTTCCATTCGGCCGGTTCTGTCCCTTCCTATAATAGTCGCTAGCGCACACCGGCGTCAAGCCTCAGCCTTGTCTAAAGCAAATGCATGGAACATAACCTTGACGTTAACGGAAGCAAGTGCTATTATAGCACATGCCAGTCTGCAGTTCAGGGGGGCGTCAGTTGGAATCTGAGAAGGGCTACATGCAGATCGGGGAAGTTGCCGAGAGCACGGGACTGACCCATCGCACGTTGCGGTATTACGAAGAGAAGGGGTTGCTCAAACCTCCGAGTCGCATGGAGGGTGGGTTCCGCCTGTACACCGAAGATGATGTCCAGCGAATCAAGCACATCCGGCAGTTAATTGGCCTTCTTGGCTTTTCCCTGGCAGAAATCAAGGACATGGCCGATGCCGAAGAGACGCTCGAGCAACTGAGGGCCGAGCGAAAGCAGGGAGGGATATCTCCGGAACAGAAAATTGCCAAGTTAAGAAAGTCGATCGAAGTGGCCGAGATGCAGGCGAATCTTGTCAATCAGAAAGTTGAGCAACTTAGCGAGTTGAGGTTTCGATTAGAGCAGAAGCTGACCCGTTTTCGTAGCACATTGAGCGAGTGGGAGCAGGCCA
>JAUSEJ010000120.1 GCA_030650265.1 Dehalococcoidia bacterium
GCCCTCGAGATCGGGCGGAATATCATCCACGGCTCCGATGCGGTCGACAACGCGCAGAAGGAAATCGACCTTTTCTTCAGCCCGAACGAGATAATGTCCTACGACCGGGCCGTCGATCCCTGGATATTCGAGTAAGGGATAGCGTCCAAAGGCGGCAGGCCTACTGGAGGAGAAGGTCGAAGCGCACTGACCGCTTCGGCTTGACGAACCTGTTGAGCCTGCGCCTCAGGTAGCCTATCGATTTCTCGCCAATCTGCATGCCCAGTATGGAGCCGACGACGATGCCCCCGGAAACGCCGAGGACGATGCCAATGACGAAGAGCTTGGAGCTAACACCGCTGCCGTTCAAAGGGGAAGGGCCTCCTTACTGAATTCTCACTACCGGGATACCAGTGCTCCAGAGTCGATCGAGACGATAGAACTCGCGCTGCTCCGGGCTAAATACATGCACGATTAGATCGGCGAAGTCGAGGAGAATCCAGCCCGAATCGGGCGTTCCTTCGGTACGGCGGAGGGCGACTCCGGCCTTCACCAACCTCTCATCAATTTCGTCTGCCACGGCTTTCATTTGCCTCTCCGTCTGAGCGCTGCAGATCACGAAGAAGCTGGCAAAGTTGCTTATCTGGTGTATATCGAGAAGGATTATATCCTCGGCCTGCAAATCGGCAGCGATTTCTACAGCCAAGCGAGCGGCTTCGTTCGGTTCCAGTGGACAATCCTCCAGTCATAGTATCCACTACATTATAGCATCTTTGGCGTCGATTTCAACAGGGCCGGGCGGCGCTGAGTTAACCACGGAGACGAGTAGGCACGGATAAAGATAGTGATGTATATTCATTGAGCATCTTCCGTACGCTTGGCTATTTCTGTGGTCAGTCTTGCCGAAAAAAAGAAGGAAAATCTCCGTGCCTCCGTGGTGAGCCACCGTAACTTCGAGCAGCTTAACTTCGCGCTTGTAGTTCACGATTGTCTGACGTATAATACTCACACTCTAAGCAAGGAGGCTCGTCTGTGAAGGTATCGTGTCTGCAAGAAAACTTGAGCAAAGGACTCGGCATAGTAGGGAGGGCGGTTGCGGCAAAGAGTCCGCTGCCGATTACCGGTAATATCCTAATCGCGACCGAGGATTCGCGCTTGAAACTGGCGGCCACGAACCTCGAGATAGGGATAGTCTGTTGGATTGGGGCGAAGGTGGAGGACGAAGGGGCCATCACCGTTCCTGCCAAGCTTCTTACAGACCTTGTGAACTCTTTGCCGAACGACCGCGTCGACCTTGAGGTTTCCGTTCGAACCAACACGCTGACATTGAAATGTGCTAGATTTGAGGCCAAGATCAACGGACTGGACGCGCAGGAATTTCCCCCTATTCCCACGGGATCCGAGGGAAGGTCGGCCAGAATCGATCCGGCGATGTTCCACGAGGCCATCAGTCAGGTCGCCTTCGCCGCGGCGACTGACGATACCCGTCCGGTCCTGGCGGGAGTCTATTTCAAGCTTTCCGGCAACGATGGCATCATGGCGGCGGCCGATGGCTTTCGTCTTTCGGTGCGCAACGTGAGTTTCGTTTCGCCCATGGAGGAAGAGGTTGAGGTGATCATTCCAGCGAGAACACTGGCCGAGTTGAACCGCGTTCTGGGCGAAGAGAAGGAGCCGGTCGAGATTGTGATCACGCCCAACCGGAACCAGGTGGTCTTTCATATGAGCAACGTCCACCTGGTTTCGCAGTTGATCCAGGGAACTTTTCCTAACTATCCCCAACTGATTCCCCAGAGCTTTGTGAGCAAGGTGATCGTGAACACCGCCGACTTCCTCAAGGCGACTAAGACCGCCTCGATCTTTGCCCGCGACAATGGCATTGTCAGGCTTCAGGGGCAACCGGGCGAGGAGTTGACCCCGGGCAAGTTGATCATCAGCGCCAGGGGTGATGAGGTTGGCGAGAACGTCGGCGAAATGGACGCCATCGTCGAGGGTGAGGCCGCCAAGATCGCCCTCAACGCCAAATACCTCCTCGACCTTCTCAACGTCATGACCTGCGGCCAGCTATCGCTCCAGACCAACTCGCCCTCCAGCCCCGGCGCCGCCCGCCCCGTCGGCCGGTCGGACTTCGTACATGTGATTATGCCGATGTTTGTGCAGTGGTAGCTGGTCAGTAGCTAGCGTAGGCAGACCGCAGTGGAGATTTGCACCCTCGGCGCGATTTCAGACTGCCTGTAAAATATCTAGCAAACCGGTCGTCCGATGGCTTATAATATGCAGAGCGGGGTATGGAGTGCTGGCCCAATTTCGAGGTGTTTACCATGAGAAACGGCGTCAATATGTTGTACCGAACGGCTGCTGAAAGTTTCGCGACGGGGCTAATCTCGAAATTTGGCGATGCAATTCATGCTATCGTGCTTTTCGGCTCGGTGGCGCGAAAGCAGGCGAGAATAGACAGCGACATCGATGTGCTTGTCGTCGGAATCTCGCGTGAAGTCCAAGACTGCGTCATCGATTTTGCCTACGATACAATGGAGGCGGCCAGATTTGACGTATTTATAAGCGTCGTGTATTTCAGCCGAGACAAGTTTTTTGAACTGGCTAATGGGGGAAATCCTTTAATCTCCACCTTAGTAGAACAGGGAAGAGTTCTATATGACGATGGAACCTTCGCAAGACTACATGGAACGGCAGTTGCAGCTAGCAGACGAGGCGCTGAGCGACGCAAAGTATCTGTTGCAGGATAATCGTCTGAAGGCTGCCGCCAATCTCTTCTACCACAACTTCGTCGAACCAGGAAAGATCTCGCGACAATATCATCGCGATCTGATCCGGACCTTCCGATTGAGGCAGCAAACCGATTATGAGAGAAATGGTGAGTTTGGCGAAGACGATGTAAGGCAGGCCGTTGAGAAGGCAGAAGGCTTCGTGGCTGAGGTCAAGAGTGTGGTAGGAGCGGCGTAGTGCGATCGACGAAATCGTGAGAGCGTCATGACTGCCGGTCAGGCATATGATAAACATAGTAGACATTATCAGATTGTTCTAAACGGTTTATCGGGTTTTTCAATGGGAGATGTCAAGATGAGTGCAAGTGACCTTATTGATGAGCTAATCGCAAACCTGACTGATTGGCGCGGCACAACGTTGGCCAACATCAGGAGGGTCATCCGTGGCGCTGATCCCCAGATAGTCGAGGAATGGAAATGGATGGGGGCGCCTGTCTGGACCCGCGACGGAATAATCTGTGTCGCCGGCGCTTTCAAGGATAAGGTTAAGGTGACTTTTGACGAAGGCGCAAGTCTTCCCGACCCGGACAATCTGTTCAACAACGGGTTCGGGGGCAAGAAATGGAGAAGTATCGACTTTTCCAAAGACGACAAAATCAACGAGGCCGCGCTGGCCACGCTCGTTCAATCGGCCGTAACCCACAATCAGGCTAAAGCGAAAGCCAAGATCAAGGCTCCCGGGACGCGAAGCACCGTACCAAAGAAACCAGCAAAGTAGCTTTTTGACATGCTGGAACGTACGCATGAAGGGCCGGACTTTCCGATACTCGTGCAGTGGTATCTGGTTAACTAGTCATGCGAGTCATAGGCGTGGCCCGGATCCGCTTCTTTGATTCGACATGCGTGTTTTGTTATACTGTGCTTA
>JAUSEJ010000124.1 GCA_030650265.1 Dehalococcoidia bacterium
GCGCTTATTTTTAAGTATCTGGGTGGCGTCGACGCTGTTCCTATTTGCCTCGACACCAAGGATCCGGAGAACATCATTAACGTTGCCAAGTGGCTCCAGCCCTCCTTCGGCGGGATCAACCTTGAGGATCTCTCCCAGCCGAAATGTTTCTATATCCTCGATCGACTGCGGGCCGAGTGCAGTATTCCCGTTTGGCACGACGATCAGCAGGGTACGGCCACCGTCCTTCTGGTCGGCTTGATCAATGCTCTCAAGATCGTCGGCAAGAAGCTGGGCGACGTCAATGTGACGATGGTCGGCGCCGGCTCAGCAAATATCGCTATCACCAGGCTCCTTCATACCAGCGGCATAAAGCCGGAAAACACCATAATGGTGGACAGCAAAGGTATCCTGAACAAAGGGCGGAGCGATATCGAGAGCCGCCAAGCCGAGTACGCGGACAAATGGCGTATCTGCCAGACTACCAATGCAGGCAACAGATCGGGGGGCATTGCCGAGGCCCTCAGGGGAGCCGACGTCTGCATAGCCCTTTCCCGGCCGGGTCCCAACGTAATCAAGAAAGAGTGGGTAGCGACCATGGCCAAGGATGCCATCGTCTTTGCCTGCGCCAACCCCATTCCCGAGATCTGGCCCTGGGAGGCCAAAGAGGCTGGAGCGAGGATCGTTGGTACCGGCCGCTCCGATTTCCCCAATCAGCTCAATAATTCATTGGTCTTTCCTGGTCTGTTCCGTGGCGTGCTCGATGTGCGGGCCAAGACCATCACCGACGAGATGTGCATCGCTGCCGCTCTCGAGCTTGCCAAGTGCGCCGAAGAAAAGGGGCTGAGCGAAGAGAGGATCGCTCCCAACATGGACGAGTGGGAGATCTTCCCGCGCGAGGCGGTTGCCGTGGGTATGAAGGCTCAGGAGCTGGGCCTAGCCGGCGTGAAGATCAGTGCCGACGACCTCTACAAGCAGGCGGCCACTACGATCAAGAGGGCGCGAGCCATTGCCGATGATATGATGAAGAACGGCCACATCGCTCCTATACCGGAGTAGGCAATAGGAGAAATTCAAGCACGGTTTATTCAGGGGTCAAGCTTCGAGCAATAGCCTCTATTCGTCAACGTCGACAGGTCGTGGCTATCTCCGATGATGGAGCGGACCAAAGCGCTGTAAAGCGGGACTCTGTCAGAGCGATTGACGGGATCACAAAGAGGCGACGCTAGCGTTCATGCCAGGAGTTGCGATCCACTTCGACAACTACCAGGCCGAGCGCGACACACGGATGGCGAAGGTTATGCACGAGGTGTCTGGCTGCCTCCGAGGCACGGCCTG
>JAUSEJ010000125.1 GCA_030650265.1 Dehalococcoidia bacterium
ACGCTTAGTTTGACTTTGATTTTAAGCGGCCGCTCGAAGCCGTCGATACAGACTTCATGGTCGTAGTCTCCGTCGGGGATCTGTCTGATGGCTCTCCGCATTGCCGCCTCTGAGCGAGCCAGTATGGTCTCTCCCAACTCACCGAAATTGGCGATTCCCTGTGTTTCTATCAAGTCGATGAGCCTCGTTCTCATCAAGTTGTTGGCGACCAGTTGCGCCCTGAAGTCACCCATGACATCATTGGGGAGGCGCACATTCTGCCGAATTATCTCTAGCACCTCCTCGTTTAGCTGCCCTTTCTTGGCGATTTTGATGATCGGCAACTGGAGGCCCTCCTCATAAATGGAGCGGTTATCCGCCCTGCCTCCCCCGCCGCCAATGTCTGGCCAGTGGGCCATGCTGCCAGCCAAAGCCACAAGATTTCCCTGATGGAAAATGGGCTCTACGACTGTGGCATCGTATAGATGGCCGGTGGCCAGGAATGAGTCGTTGGTAATGAGGATGTCGCCGGGTTCCAGATTCTCCGCCGGATACTTCTTCAACATATTCTTCACCGTGAGGGGCACGGCGACTGCAATTGAGGGAAGCTTACCGAATCCCTGAGCTACAGCATCGCCTTTGGCGTCAGTCAGTACGCAGCATAGATCTTGCGATTCCCTCACGATTAACGAGAAGGACGTTCTCATCAGGGCCGTCTCAGCTTCTTGACAAATCCCAATGAGTCTGCTCCAAATGATATCCAGAGCGACCGGATCGAGGTGCATTACGTCTCCTCTCAGGGGACATGGGCGATGGGTTGGGGGACAGGGATTCGACCTCTGTCCCCTAGCCCTGTCCTCCAACCCCTATTTGGCGTGGGTTATTGTCTCATAAACGGCGGCAAACGCGACTACGTTCTTGATCGGCGTTACCGAGCCAATTTTGGAACCGATAGCCACGGTGGTTTGGAGCCGGATGAAAGGCAGGAACGCATACTCGTTCTTAGCCAGTACGGCAGCCTGGAGCGCTAACTTTTTCTTCTCGGCGAGGTCTGTCGTAAGTGGAACTTTGTCAATCAGATCATCGAGCTGCTTGTTGGCATGGTTATGAAAAACGCCTTTAGTAGATTGGTAGACTGTAAGCATCCCCTCAAACTGCATGACTCCGCCGCCTGTTAGCGTTCCCGCGGCGTTACCCCAGATCTCGGGCTTGTGCACGGGATGACGCATCGAGTAGAGAACAGCGCTGTCAACGGCCACCACGTCGGCGTTGATCCCTATCTTACGCCAGTAACCGGAGATGGCGACGTTCAAGGTACTCAACAAACTACCTTTTCCCTGATCGAAGATCTTCGTATTGAAACCGTTTGCATATCCGGCGTCAGTCAGCAGCTTCTTGGCTCCTTCAGCGTCGTAAGGATCGGGTTTTAGCACGTTTGGGTCAAAGAAGTAGGCTGTTGGGGGCGCATAATAGAAGGCAGAGGGCGTGCCGAATCCGCTTACTAGCTTGTCCGCCATCTCTTGCTTGTTTACGGCATAGGCAAGGGCTTTGCGCACCCTCACATCTCCCATAGCATACTGCTCTGGGTGGGCAAGGTCGTAAAATAGGCTTGCCGACGCCTCGGCTCCTCCGTCAAAATTGAGAATACGCAGACCAGAGGTTTTGAGTGCGGCCGCCGAATCCGGCGTGATGTGGGCCATGTCCAACTCACCGGTCTTGAGCATGGCAACTTTGCCGACCTCATCCTTTGCATCGAGGACAGTAATGTGCTGGAAGCGTGGCGTCGCTCGCCAGTGGCTATCTACGGCCTCGAGTTCGAGACGGTCTCCAGGGACGTAGCTTACGACCTTCCACGGTCCGCTGCCCATAGGATGAGATCCGAAGTAATCTACACCCTTTTCCTGAATGTATTTCATGGGCACAACGGCGCCGACGCCCGAGAAGGATTCTAAGCCCTTGAGAAGCTCGAACTGC
>JAUSEJ010000130.1 GCA_030650265.1 Dehalococcoidia bacterium
CAAAGCTTTTGGACGACCGGCTAAAGCCTCAAGTCCTGGGTAGGGCGTCGATTCCTCGTCAGGACTTGAGGCTTTAGCCGGTCGTCCCTGTTCGCTGGACCAAGATCAGTAGCTGCGGGCGGGGAGTGTGCCAGAAACGAGGGGTCGTCCTTCTGTAGAAGGACGGCCCCTCGTCGTATGGTCTGCCCGAACAGGCTTCTAGTGCGATTCCCCGCCTTCGGGGTATAGTTCGTTGTAGATGAGCATCAGTTCCTTTTCGAAGAGCGGACGTTTGAGGACTATTGCGGTGTGGCGGGCGCGAGCGAGAATGGCCTGAGCCATCTCGGGCTTCAGGTCTATGCCGAACTCCCGGGAGAACTTGAAGGAGACGGTGTGAGAGCCGCTACTCTTGCCAACCAGAATTTGCCGCTCCAGGCCAACTTCCTCTGGCGTGAAGGCCTCGTAGTTTCGCGGATCCTTGATGACGGCGTCGGCGTGGATCCCGGACTCATGGGCGAAGATATTGGTGCCGACGATGGCTTTCCAGATGGGGACTGCCCGAGCGGAAGCCTCAGCCACGTATTCGGCTACCTCCCGAAAACGCTGGGTTGCTATTGGCAGAGTTATTCCTTCAACGTGTTTGAGAGCCATCACCACTTCTTCCAGCGCTGCGTTGCCGCTACGTTCCCCCAGACCACCGACGGCGACGTTCACGTAGTTGGCGCCGCCCATTAACCCGGCTACGGCGTTGGCGGTGGCCATGCCGAAGTCGTTCTTGGTGTGCATCTCCAGGTCGCCCTTCAATCTTGACGTCAGGTCGCTTATGAGAGACCTTGTATCGAGGGGATCGAGGACGCCCAGTGTATCACAATACCTAACCCGACAGGCTCCCTCGTCGAAGGCGGCGTTGAAGAAGGTGGTGAGAAAATCACGCCCGGTCCGGGAGGCATCTTCGGCGCAGACGATAAACCTCAAACCAAGACGATCGGCCTCGCGTGCTGCTTCGATCATCTTGGTCAAGACCCAGCCGCCGGTCTTGCCGAACTTCCGCTCAATGTGAATATCCGAGGTTGAGATGGAAATCGACACCGTGGTCAGGCCGCATTTCGCCGCCCAGCCGATGTCTTGAACGTTGGCCCGGCAAAAGCCGATGGCCTCGTCCCTGAACTCCTTTGCCAATACTGTCAGGATCTGGCGTTCCTCCTCACAAATCCAGGGGGAGCCCACTTCAAACTGGTTGACGCCGATCTCTTTGAGAAGTCGGGCGATGCCTATCTTCTCTTCCGGGCTGAAGATCACGCCGGCTTCCTGCTCGCCGTCACGCAGGGTGAGGTCTACCAGCCTTATGTCCTCCGCCTTTAGGGTTCTGCCGCCTTTTTCTAGAACTTCCATTTTCGTCCTCCTGCCACTTTCAGCTCATAAAGCTCGAGCACTTCTTCGTCGAAGAGGGATCGCTTCAGCTCGATACTGCGCGATTGGAGAATCGGCAGGAAGCGCGAGGCCTCTTCATGGGGAAGGAAATACCGGTACTGGGCGAGCTTGGCCTGAACGCAGGCCGTGCCGCTATATTTGCCGATTATCAAGCGTCGCTCAAGGCCAACTTCCTCCGGCGGGAAGATCTCGTAGTTTGTCGTGTCCGTGAGCATCCCTTCCGCCCGGCCCTGTGACTCGTAGGTGAAGACGTTGGACCCGGTGATCGGCTTCGAAGGGGGCAGAGAGCGGCGAGTGGCGATGGCCACGTATTCGGATAGCTCGCGGAACTTTGTGGTGTCAATGCCGAGATCTATGCCTGCGATGTACTTCAAGGACATCACCACCTCTTCCAGACAGGCATTTCCCGCCCGTTCGCCGAGACCGTTGATCGTCGTGTTGATGTAGGTGGCGCCGGCCCGGACACCGGCAAGGGAGTTAGCCGTAGCCATACCGAAGTCGTTGTGGGTGTGCATCTCTATTTCGAGCCCGGTTTTGTCGATCAGCCGGCTAATGCGCTGGTAGGTAATGTACGGGTCCATCACACCCACCGTATCACAGTATCGCAGCCGGTCGGCTCCCGCTTCCTTCGCTACCAGGGCATATTGGGCCAGAAAGTCCTGATCGGCTCTCGACGCATCTTCACCGTTGACCGAGACATACAAACCGGCGTTCTTGGCAAAATCGGTGGCGGTGCGAATGGCATCGAGCACCCACTCTCTGGACGTTCGTAGCTTGTGCTGGATGTGAATGTCCGAAGTCGAGATGCTGAGAGCTACCGCTTTGACCTTGCACTCGATGGAGGCCTGGATGTCGCTAATTACGGGGCGATTCCACACGATGATGCTGGTCCGCAGGCCAAGGTCCATCATGGCGGTTATGGCGTCTTTCTCATCGCCACCCATGGCAGGGATGCCAGCCTCGATCTGATGCACACCGATCGCGTCCAGCATTTTTGCGATGGTGAGCTTCTCGTCGTTGGTGAATACCACACCGGCCGTCTGTTCGCCATCACGCAACGTTGTGTCGTCTATGAAAACTTTTCCAGCCATTGAATCCTCCTTTGGTGGATTTGGATCAGGGGCATGTTCTTCGCTATAGTAGTTTAACTTTGTTGATCATCAACTCGAAATTGCAGTCTAGAAACTTTGCTGCTCTTCGGCTGGCCAGCATGCGGGAAAGAAATATCTCGAAATAGTCCATGAGAGCGCTTATCTGCGTGTCGATAGTTACCTCCAGCGTAATAGTCTTCTTAACTTCGTTGACCCGGAGAAAGCTATGTTGGGCGGCGTAGTTGACGCGGTCGTGGATATCGGTGGCCGTTGTGTCCTGCGTCCGGACGCGGCTACGGTGGACATCGGCCTTATCGGCGAGAATCAAGGCTGCCGCCATATCGTTGACCGGGTCGCCCGAATCGGCTTCGTGGTTACCGATTGCGGCCACAATGGGAGCGATCTCCTGTGTTTCCAATCTCATGCCGCGCAGAATATCCCAGGCGATGAGAGCGCCGGTTTGTCCGTGGTCAATCCGGTTTACCATGTTTCCGATATCGTGGAGATAGCCAGCCATGGCCGCTAGCTCAGCTCTTCGCGCCGCATGGCCCAATCGCCGCAAAACGTTTTCCGCCATGTGGGCGACCAGATTGGCATGCCGCTCGCCATGCTCGGTGTATCCCAGTTGGGAAAGGCTGTCATCGGCCGCCTGGATACAGACCTTGACATCGTAACTCTGCTTCAGGTCTTCAATTGTAACTACCTTGTTCATTAGTCTGCCTTTCCAGCCGGGTGTCGATGGTCTTTGTCATGGTAATAAGAGATATTGGCTCGTTCGAGCAAGTTCGACCTCTGTAATTCGCGAGCGCCCGTATTCGCTCGTGGCGTGGGAGTCTTTACCGGTGTGCTTGTGTTGGCCGGCGTGGGACTCGGGACCTGTGTATTCGCCGGCGTAGCACTGGGAACAGCAGTGTAGGTCGGCGTAGGACTCGGGACCGCTGTATTGGCCGGCGTAGGACTCGGGACCGCTGTACTAGTCAGGGTCGGACTTGGGATTAGCGTATTGACCGGAACCGGCGTCGAAGTTGGAACCGGTACCGTTGGCGTCGAACCTG
>JAUSEJ010000138.1 GCA_030650265.1 Dehalococcoidia bacterium
GCGAGTTTCCTCAACGAGGGTTTGGTGGACGAAGTTCTTCAGTTTGTCGTGCCGGTTCTCCTCGGTGATGGCATCCCTTTATACCCGGCGCTGCAGAAAGAGGTGGCCCTCAAGCTGGTGGAGGCTGTGTCCTACCGAACCGGCATAGTGAAACTGCGCTACGTGCCCATTCGACGGTGATGTGCCCTCGGCAGGGGATTTGGATCGCGAACGACGCGAAAGGGCACGAAAAGCGCGAAAACAATGGCTTCGTTTCGCTCGTTTCGCGTTGTTTCGCGAATTTCGTGATCCAAACGGCGTCTTTTCCGTCTTTTGCGAAGTCGTTATGACCGTTCTGACGCAGTTAAGGCAACTCTGCTTGCTCTTGCAGTCGTCAAGTTAAAAGATCTCAGTCGCACGAGAAAATCAGTTGTTAGGGAGTCAATTGATGAGGCTTGGCAATTCTATAGCATTGGTTACGGGCGCCGGCTCGGGGATTGGCAGGGCCATATCGCAACTCTTCGCCAGAGAGGGCGCTTCTCTCCTCTTGCTGGACGAGAATGAACAGCTTGGCCTGGAAGCAAGAGACGAGATAGTCAGCATGGGCGCAAGCGCTGAGTTTATTAGAGTCGACCTCGCCGATCCCGTCAGGATAAGCGCTGCCTTCGCTCTAGTGCGCGAAAGAACTCAGCGCCTTGACATTGTCTGCAATAGCGCTGGCATAGGGAAGAGAGTGAACCTGACCGGCGATCCTCTTGAAACTTGGGACAAAGTGATCAACGTTAACTTGAGAGGAACTTACCTGGTTTGCCGGAACTCTGTTCCGCTGATGTCGGAACGAGGTGGGTCAATTGTCAACCTTGCCTCTATGGCGGGACTTGTTGCCGTTCCAGGGCAACTGGCGGCCTACACCGCTTCGAAGGGAGGGGTCATTGCGCTGAGCCGTTCCATGGCACTTGACTACGCGGCTCGACAAATACGGGTGAACTGCATTTGTCCTGGCGTGATTCAGACCCCTATGACGCGGGAGATGCTTGCCGATGACGAACGCAGGGAGAAAATGATCGCTGTGACGCCACTGGGAAGACTGGGTACGGCGATGGATGTGGCATACGCGGCGCTTTTTCTGGCATCGCCGGAGTCATCCTTTGTCACCGGCCACGCCCTGGTTGTCGATGGCGGTTGGACTATCCAATAGACGACTGGTGCTAATACCCCCACCGTACTTTGTCATTCTGAGCCCTTTCGCAGAAGGCTTCGGCGTGCGCGCCTTTTCATGACATAGATGTCTGGAGGCCCGCCCGGCGAAGTAGGGGCGAAAAATTTTCCGCCCCTACCCTGGTAGTTGCCTCTAGATTGTCCCTCCTGATCTGCGCGCTGTGAAGTGTTTGATCAACTTAAATGCCTCGAACCACAAGACGCTAACAATTCCCGCCGCAAAACAAATCGCCAGGTCGGCGGAATGCAGAGCGGCGAATGCGAAGAGAGAGCGAAGAAAGGGGACGTAGATCGCGAGCCCAAGGAATACCAGGGCGCCGCCAACGACCCAGTAGAGAGCCGAATTGCGGGAACGGAGAGTCGAGACGATGGAGCGGGTCCAGGAACGATTGACCAGTATCAATCCCAGATTGGCGATTATGAGGGTGGCAAAGGTCAGGGTACGGGCTTCCAGTTCGCCCTGTTCACGATACATCGAGGTCGCAAATACTGCCAAGACGATGGCCAGAACACTCGTTCCCTGAAGTAGACTCAAGGCCAGTGTCGCCCGGTCAAACATCGGTTTCCGCGGGTCACGGGGAGGACGATTCATCACGTTTGATTCCTCCGGCTCGGCTTCAAAAACCACAGAGCAGGCAGGGTCAATGATCATTTCCAGGAATACCACATGGACCGGCAGTAAGATGAGTGGCCAGTTTAGCAACACCGGTATCAAGGACAAGCCGGCTATTGGCACGTGGATGGCGAAGATATAGGCCATGGCCTTGCGCAAGTTGTCGAAAATTCGCCGGCCGAGTTTCATAGACTGCACGATAGAGGAGAAATCGTCGTCTAGCAACACCAGGCTGGCTGCCTCACGCGCTACGTCGGTGCCCCGCCCGCCCATGGCGATGCCGATGTGTGCTGCTTTCAGGGCCGGCGCATCGTTCACGCCATCGCCCGTCATTGCCACGATCTCGCCATTGGCCTTCAAGGCTTGGACTAGGCGAAGCTTCTGTTCGGGGACAACGCGGGCAAATATGTTTACCGTTTGGCAGCGGCGCCGGAGTTCAGCGTCATCCATCCCGTCCAATTCGGGGCCAGTGATAACCTGGTCGAGCGGGTGTAGGCCAATCTGTCGGGCAATGCTCTGCCCAGTACCCGGATAGTCACCGGTGATCATAACAACCCGTATGCCAGCGGCATAGCATTCCTTGAGAGCCGCTGGTACCGTCGGGCGAACAGGGTCGTGCAACCCCACCAATCCGACGAACTCGAAGACGAAATCGTGCTGCTCTTCCGGCACAACGGCAGCTTGGAAGGTAGCCTTTGCCACACCAAGAACTCTTAGTCCCTCGTTTGCAAGGGTGATAATCTGTTTGGCCAGAGTGTCCCTCTGAACTGCAGTGAAATGGCAGAGGTCGGCAACCGCTTCGGGGGCGCCCTTGGCTGCAACTACATAGTCGCCACCTGTTGGCGATATCCATACGTGCGACATTGCTAGCAGTGTCTTCGAGAGCGGATACTCGCGGGTAAGGCGCCAATTCGCGTGCAGGTGTTCGGTATTTGCCAGCCAGCGCTGGCCAAAGGCCTGAAAGGCGATTTCCATCGGGTCAAACGGGTCTCGCGGGCTGGCCAGGATACTGAATTCCACGGTCTGGTGAAACTTTTCCGGTAGCTCTACCGTGGCCTGCTCATCGCTGACATCCAGATACTCGCCTCC
>JAUSEJ010000146.1 GCA_030650265.1 Dehalococcoidia bacterium
GTAGCGCAAATAGAGAGAATAGTAAAGCTTGCCCGCCATCGTCTGCTCGCCCGGCGAAGGGAATCTGGTCATTCTGATCGTGTTGGTTTCGGCATTCAGAAGGCTCGGGACGTCGATAGACAGGGTGTTCTGGGCATTGACGTTGGCCCTGGTCACTTTATCGCCGCCGATCAACTTGCCATTGAGAGTCAGTTCGTACGAATAATCGGGGTTCAGCTCCCCACTCATCGCCAGGTAATCTGTCAGACCGATTATGGCCATCGCTGTCTCTTGTGTCGTCTCCCAGTGTCCCTCGCCGCGGGAGACCATCAGCCACCTCACGGCGCCGGGAATAAGAAGATTGCCGGGGTCCGTGCGCACCAGAGCATCGAGAACGACGGATGTCGTGCGATTGTTGGTGCCCATCAAATTGCGGTCGCTGGAAGCCTCTTCCCAGTGAACTCCGGTAGCGCTGGCAACGGCCGAGCTGTTGATATCCTCGATGAGACTCTTGACCCGGCTATCTGTCAGACCCTTGTTTAGGTCGAATAGGGCCATGGCCAGGTAGGCGCGGCCGTACCGGCCCAGGGAGTCACGCCGCTCGTAGAGTGCCACGGTTGTGCCATTCTCGCCCTTGCCCGCCTCGGCGAGCACGTAGAGGATATACGCCCGGAGGTTGGGGCCTTCCGGCGAATAGACATCCCGATTGTTCGCCAAATAGCTGCTCAGGTAGGCGGCGGCTTTTCCGATAACCTGGGTTTGCACCGCGAATCCTTCCCGTTGAGCCACAGTCAGGCCGAAGAGTGCATAGGCAGTGATGTACGTATCTCCCGGCTCGCCGGGCCACCAGCCCCAGCTTCCATCGGGATTCTGGGCCCCATAGAGACGTTGGATGCCGCTCGACACGAGGTTTGGCAGCTTGTTACGCAATTCAGCGTTGTCGATCCCGACCTTGTCCAGAGCGCGTAGAGTAATGATATTCGGTAAGAAGCGGGATATCGTCTGCTCAACGCACTGGTAGGGAAACTCGTCCAGATACTTTAGCCCGCTCTGCATTCCCGAGGCCAGCGAAGGCTCCATCTTGATCGTCAGATCGCCCAGTTCCCTGTCAATATTCGCCGGCAATTGCACCGCTTCGGTGACGGTCGTCTTTACCTCGCCCGACGTGGCGGTAACCTC
>JAUSEJ010000151.1 GCA_030650265.1 Dehalococcoidia bacterium
AAGATCATGGAAGCTGCCAACGGAATCAAAAACATGCGAATCGTGATTACCCATATACACCAAGATCACAATGGCGCCTTGCTGCAAGCGCGGGCTGCCACTGCCGCGAAGGTCGCGGCCCATCCACTGGATGCACCCGACATCCCCGGCGGAGTCGACGTGAACCTGAAAGATGGCGTCGAGATTAACTTTGGCAGCCACACGGTAAAGGTCGTGCATGCTCCAGGTCATACGGCCGGCAGCATCTGTCTTCTTGCCGGCCAGCACCTCATCGCCGGCGATACGGTGTTCCCCGGCGGACCGGGAAAGACCGCCACACCCAGCGCTTTCGCCCAGATTCTCAGCAGTATAACCGAGAGAATCTACACACTGCCTGATTCGACCATAATCTATCCAGGTCACGGTGACAGCATCACTGTCGGCGACTCTAAAAAGGAATATGCCCTCTTTAACAGCAAACCGCACAAGAAGACCACGTGCGGCGACGTCCTCTGGCTTTCGAGCTAAAGTCCCATTCGCTTGGCCACGGTCAGCTTCATTATCTCAGTCGTGCCTGCCGCGATAGTCTGCATGCGCAAATCACGGTATAGCCGGCAGATTTCGAACTCCTCCATGTACCCGTACCCGCCATGTAACTGCACGCCATGGTAGGCAACGCGATTGGCCATCTCAGTAACCCACCACTTGGCCATTGAAACCTTTGTGACTATGTCCTTGCCGTCCAGATGGTCTTGCACCAGGTCGTCGATAAACGATTGGCCAAGGGCCACTTCGGTAGCCATCTCGGCCAGTTTGAACTGGTTATGTTGGAAGGAGCCAATCGGCTTGCCAAAGGCCTGGCGTGCCTTGGAATATTCGAGACTCAGTTCCATGACACGATCGGCCAGGCCCAATCCCATGAGCGACTGGATGATTCGCTCAACCTGAAGCTTCGCCATCAGGTACTTGAAGGCGGCGTTCTCCTCACCCAGCAGGTTCGTCACCGGCACGCGACAGTCGGTGAAGACCAGTTCGGCTGTTCCGTTACTGTGCATGCCCATCTTATCGAGATGACGCGACTTGATAAAGCCAGGAGTACCATCTTCAACCAC